>JANNLP010000113.1:0-16567 GCA_031396905.1 Gemmataceae bacterium | reverse complement strand
GCGATTCAAACGAGCCAATGTCGGTGCCGGTACCCTGTTGTCGCGGGAATCCAGCACCGCGGGCGTCGGTCGTGAGTCCTAGCGAGTTGTTACCGCCATTAATGGCCGAGCCGCTGAGGAGCGCGACTGTCAAGGGTGTGCCTGCGACGGCACCGTTGAGTTGAAGGCTGGTATCCAAGCCGGAAGCGACATTCGTGAAGCCAGTACCGTTATAGGTGATACTGTCGCCGGCAATGTCGGTGCCGATGAGGCTGTTGTTCAAAGTAATCGTGACACCGGCAGCAACCGTGGAATGGCCATTTGCCCCGCCGGCCAACGATGTATTGTCGGCGATGATCGAACTATTCAGGTTGATGGTACCGCTCGTGCGTCGGAAGCCGCCACCCGTGGAGCCGACACCGGTCGCGGCATTCATGGCAATAGTTGTGTTTTGAATGTTCAAAATCGACGTACCGATGGCAATGCCGCCGCCGCCCGTGGTTCCGGTCGCCGTGTTCTTGGCAATCGTGCTGTTACGAATCGTGACGGTTCCGGAGGTTGATAAACTCAAACCGCCACCGAGGACCGAAGTGTTGTTCGAAATGGTGCTGCCGGCGCTGCCCAACGGCGCATTAATATTGACTGTGCCGGATGATGCATTGATGCCACCGCCGGACGTCGTTGCGTTGTTACTGTCAATCGTAGAACTGTTGATGTTAAGCGTGCCGGTCGTGTTGTTGATGCCGCCGCCGGTCGTCTTGGCCGAATTGCCTGTAATGCTGCTGTTATTGATGGTCAAGATGCCGCCGGTGGAGCTGATGCCGCCGCCGGTGGTCGTGGATGTGTTGCCGGACACCACGCAACTATTCAAGGTCACAGTGCCGGACGAGCCGATGCCGCCGCCGGAAGCAACGGCCGCGCTGTTGTTTGAAATCGTCACGCTCGTCAGCGTGACATTCGCCACACCGGAGAAAAAGATGCCGCCGCCGGTGCCCGTACCGCCGGTTGTCTTGTTCAAAGTGACGGTAGAGTTGGAAATCGTCGATCCGGCGGCCGGGCCTGTGAAATAAAGGCCGCCGCCGCGGCTGGCTGCTGTGTTTGAGCTAAACGTGCTTCCGGTAATTGTCACAAGACTGGCGGCGTTGGTGTAAATGGCGCCGCCGTCGCCCGTCGTACCGGTGCCGGCAACGTTGCCCGAGAATGTCGAGTTAGTGATCACCAGCGGGCCAGTTGTTTCGTTATTGACGCCGCCGCCGTCGTTGGAACTCGTCGTCGAATTGTTGCTGATGGTGCTATTCGTGATGGTTAACGTGCCGGTACTGTTATTGGAGATACCGCCGCCGTCCGCCAAGTTGGCGGTGGCGCTGCTGGCCAGGTTGCTAGTCACAACAACATTATCGAGCGTCATGTTTCCGGCTGCGGACATCAAGATGCCGCCGCCATCGGCATCCAGGAGATTACCGCCGGAAATTGTCAATCCGCTGATGGTCACCAAGCCGGTAGCGTTGGAATTGTTGAACACTCGACTGGTCGCGGAAGCGCCGGCAATGTTTGTGACCGACAACAAGCCAGAGCCTGGGCCAGTAATTGAGAGCGCCTTCGTAATGAGAAGCTCGGTTGACGTATTGATGGGGCTGGTGATGCCGACTTGAAAGAGAACCGTGTCGTTGGTGCCATACGCAGCACCTGTGGCGACCACGTCGCCGGAATCGGCACCGGTCGTGATGGCTTCCAACGCTTCACGCAGGGTGACCAATGAATCCACTTGGACAAGGTCGCCGTTATCCGTGACCGTGATCGTCGCCGGAACCGCTCTGTCTTCCAGGAGCTGAAGCCGAAGGTTACTTCGGTCAATTCGGCTTGGCTTGCGGGTGCTGTTAGTCCGGGGGCGCAACCAGGAACGGAACGTGCGGCTCGTCAACATTGCGGAACTCTCCGTTGAGGCGGTCGTGATAAATTCGATGGAAGCTGGGCGAATGCGTACCAACAACGTCGGGACGCGACATGGCGGCACTACATAGTATGCGAACGAGCAACCCTCATCGTCTGACTATTTTTTTGTGAAGCCATGAGATTGTTCGCAAGCAACTTGCGTACCCACGTTATTGGAACGATTGCGACTCGCCCAAAGACTGTGTATTCTTAACGAAAGCTATGCCGGATGCACTGGAACTGTTGGAACAGACCCACGTTGGCCGCGAACAGGCGGCCGACCTATTGCCCATTGTTTATGACGAGTTGCGCCGCCTGGCGGTGAACCTTCTCAGCCGAGAGCCGCCGGGGCAGACCCTGCAACCTACTGCGCTTGTTCATGAAGCCTATTTGCGGGTCATTGGCGCTACCGACGCACCATGCTGGGAAAATCGGGGCCATTTCTTCGCAGCGGCCGCTATCGCCATGCGCCGCATTCTGGTTGACGCCGCCCGCCGCAAACAGGTCTTTCGCAAAATCGCCGTTAGCCATCACATCAATGTCAACAATGGCCACGCGCCACCGACACTGGACCTTCTCGCCCTGGACCAGGCGCTCGACATACTGGCGGCCGAAGACCCGGTCGCCGCTCGCATCGTCGAACTGAAGTACTTCGTCGGCCTTTCCATCGAACAAACGACCGAAGCGTTGGGTGTTTCACGCTATGTCGTGACGCAAAAATGGACCTACGCCCGCTCCTGGCTCCGGCTGAAGTTGGAGGGTGAAGCCGACGAAACCTAGAAATTTTGCGGACGATGCAATCCCACTGCTCGCATTAGTAGTAACAAATGGTCTCGCAACCCCACGAAAAGTCGTCAATCCCAATGATCATCGACCCACACCGAATCCAGGAACTGTTTTTAGAAGCCATCGCCGTGCCGACGCCGGCCGGCCGTGCCGCCTTGCTCGATCGCGCGTGTCCGGATGAACACGATCTGCGCGAGCGGGTAATCGCCCTATTACGCGTCCATGATTTGCCTGACAATGCGCTCGACACGCCGGCCCTCGACGCTCATACCCTGAGTCCAAACGCGGATCGACCTGCCGGCCGTCCGCGCTATTTCGATCACGGCGAAGAACTTGCCAGCGGCACAGTGATCGCGGACCGTTACCGCCTTATCGACCGCCTTGGCGAAGGTGGCATGGGCACCGTATACCGAGCCGAACAGTTCACGCCCGTCCGCCGTACCGTCGCAATCAAACTTATTCGGCCCGGTCTCGATACGACATCCACGCTAGCGCGGTTCGCCTCCGAACGGCAAGCACTCGCCTTGATGGATCACCCGAACATCGCCAAGGTGTTGGACGCGGGCACCATTGGAAATCGGGTGTCGGGTGTCGGGTGTCGGGATTCGGGAGTTGAGAATCGGGCTGATTCACACAGTCCCGATACGATGGAATCTCAATTTCCGACACTCGACACCCGATACCCGACACCCGACACCCGTCCCTACTTCGTCATGGAGTTAGTCGAAGGCATTCCGATCTCGACGTTCTGCGCACAGAATCGCCTGACACTCCGGCAGCGCCTGCAACTATTTGTCCCGATCTGCGAAGCGATTCAGCACGCGCATCAGAAGGGAGTCATTCACCGCGACCTCAAACCTGGCAACGTGTTGGTGGTCACGCGCAATGGCCGACCGGTGCCGATGGTCATCGACTTTGGCATCGCCAAGAGCATGGGTGATCAACTCGGCGACATTGCCTTGGAGACTGGCCCCGGCCTGCTCATGGGTTCCCTTGATTACATGGCACCCGAGCAGGCCGCCCACGACTCTCAACACATCGATACGCGGACGGATGTCTATGCGCTCGGTGCGATGCTGTACGAACTTGTCTGTGGCAGCGTTCCCTTTGATCGACAACGGATGCGTCAGGCGTCGGTGTTCGGCGTCGCCAGCATGATTTGCGAAGAGGTGCCGCCGACACCGAGCCAGCGAGCGACGAACGAACCTGCCAGTGTTCGCGCGGGCGGTCTGCCGCAAAACCATTTGGCGTCTGCGCTTCGTGGCGATGTGGACTGGGTTGTCATGAAGTGCCTGGAGAAGGATCGCGACCGCCGCTACCCGACTGCCATCGCACTGGCTGACGATATCAACCGCTTCTTGTCGAAATTGCCCGTGTTGGCCGGTGCCCCGACAGTCACGTATCGCTTGCGGAAGTTCGTGCAGAGGCATCTCGTGGTTGTCGCCGCGGCTGTCATTGTGTTGTTGTCATTAGTCGGTGGCATCGCCGGCACCACCTGGGGCTTGGTGCAAGCCAAGCGCTCTCAGGCATTGGCCTTGACCGAGCGCGATGAAAAAGAACAGGCCCGGGCGGATGAAGAACAACATCGGATTGTCGCTGAAAAAGAGCGCGCACGGGCCGACACCGAAGCCGATGTGGCCAAGTCGGTTGTCAACTTCGTGCAGAACGATCTACTGCGACAAGCCGATTCGCAGAGCCAGTCGGCTTCGAAAATCGACCCGGATCCCAATCTTACGGTTCGCGCAGCCTTGGATCGCGCTGCCGGCACGGTGGATCGCCGCTTCCGAGGCCAGCCGGCGGTCGAGGCTGCCATTCGCCGAACCATTGGTCGGGCCTACGATGGTCTCGGCGAGTTCGCCAAAGCGATTAAGCACCTGACGCGATCCGTCGCCTTGTACGAGACCCTGGCGTCGGATTCGGAATCAGCAGATGTGGCTCGCCAGGATCTCGGCGTCGCCCTGCGCCACGCCGGCCGATTCGAGGAAGCGATAGCATTGTTGGTCCGAGCTTACGCCGGCTATCAGGATCGCCTCGGGCCAAACCATCGGCAGACTCTCGCGGCGGCCACCAATCTCGGCATCGCATACGAAAAAGCCGGCAAACCTGACGATAGTCATCGATTGTTCAAAGACGTCTACCATCGATTGCACGAGACCGACGCCGATCCGATGGCGATCATGGCAGCACTAAACAACCTTGCCTGCCTGGACGCCAACCGTGGCCGCCTCAATGACGCTATCCTGCGTTTGGAGGAACTGCAATCTACGTGGGAATCGAAGTTCGGCCCCGGTTCCCAAAGACTGGAACTCCAACTCAATATCGGGCAAATGTACCTTCGCGCCAACCGCTGTGATGATGCGATCGACAGTCTCGATGCGGCGCGAGCGACGGCTCAAAAGCGTTTGTCCCCGGAGCATCCCAGCCTGTTGACCGCGTGCTTCCTGCTCGCGGAAGCCCACACGCGAAGCGGCAACCCCGATGAAGCAGGCCGCGTGTTGGAAGAGGCGCGTGCCAACGTCCGGGGAAAGGTCGGCCCCACCCATGTTCGATATCACGTCGCCACGATTGAGTTGGCGAGTTGGGCCGCCGAATCGGGGCAACTTGATCGGGCCAAGGTGTTGATTACGGACACATTGACGGCAATCGTACCATCAGGCAATTCGGCCAGTTACACTCGGGCCAGCGCGCAGATCGTGTTAGCGCGATGCCATCACCTAATGGGTCACGTGAAGGAAGCGGAGCCGCTCCTGCGCGAAGCGCTGCCGGTGTTGGAGGCACGCCGACCGGACGATTGGCCGCCAGCCGACGCTCGTGTTCTGCTCGGTCTCGTCCTCGTTGCTCAGAATCGACTTGGCGAGGCAGAACCGTTTCTGACTGCCGGGGTCGCGGGCTACAAACGACTCGAAACGCAGTTGCCACATGCCGCCCGCCGCAAATATCCCGATGCGGTGGCAAGCCTTGCTCGTTGCGCGGACGCTCGTCATGCCGATGCCGAAGCCGCCACCTGGAGAGCGGAACACAAACGACTGACTAGTCAGACTCAATGAGAAATGCGGGTATTGGCGGGCCATCTTCGACAGCTATCCTGAAAATCTCATATTCGCCCGAGGAAATTCGTACTTTTTTTGCATATTGGCAGTTGATCGGTCGATGGGGCCGGTGTACGATAGTTGATTAGGCAGACCCTTTGGCCGGTAATCTCCGTCCGCAGGGCTGAAATGGCAGGAACGCCTGTAATTATCCATACCGGGTTATCCCGGCCTGCTGGTCCTCATTTAGTTCGGTTATGGTCGATCCGATGGTCGGGTCGAAACATAATAAGGTCTTTTACCTTCTGGAGAACGTCATGAATCGTCGTAAGGGTTTCACACTGATCGAGCTGCTGGTGGTGATCGCGATTATCGCGATTCTCATCGGCCTCCTTCTGCCAGCCGTGCAGAAGGTCCGCGAGGCCGCTAACCGGGCCAAGAGTCAAAACAACATTAAGCAGATCGCCCTGGCGGTCCACAGTTACCACGACGCCAACAACGGCCGCTTTCCGCTCGTCGCGGACTACGGCACGGGTGCGGCTCATGGTAACGGCCTGTTCTCGATGCATTACCTGATCCTGCCATACATCGAAGGTGGCAATCAGGCACAGCTTTTCGTCGAGACGGGAACAACGGCCGCAGTTGCCAGTTACAATCGTCAACCAGTTGGTGTCACACCCGCGGGTGCAGCCAATACCAGTCTCCGCGTTTACATCAGCCCGGCCGATCCGTCAGCACCGGACGGAGCGCAGACGCCATCGACTATTACCACAAGCGGTGGTCTTACAACGGCACCGTCGTACGCTGCTTCAACGCCTGGCTACTATTACACGACTAGCTATCCGGTCAACGGATCGCTGTTTGAAGCCGGTGCGGGCATCAAGACGATGATCGACGGCACGACCGGAACGATTATGATCGCAGAGCGATACCAGATCTGCAAACACGGCACCGGTACAACTGCGATTCCGATCACCTCGACCAGTGACTCGTACTGTTTGTGGGGCCTCGGTTCCTACTCGTCCGGCACGGCGGCGTTTGCTTTGAAACATCCCGCCGCGACTGGATTCCCGACATCGACCGGGACCGTAGTTTACCCCAGCACACAATACGTGCCGAAGTCACCGGTTGCCGCAACTGGTGTTGTCCAGGGCACCATTGGCGGTACCGGCGCTGGCACGACCGCGTACTCTTTGTTGGCCACGGCCGCTAATGCTGCTCCTGGCTTCCAAGTGGCTCCACGCGGCACCATCGTGTGCGACGACCGCGTTCCACAGACGCCGCACACCGGTGGTATGATCGTCGGTTTGGGCGACGGCTCCTGCCGTGTTGTCCAAGGCTCAATGAGCCCGAATACGTTCTGGGCGGCTGTTACGCCGTCCGGCAACGAAACGTTGGGCACCGATTGGTAAACCGGATCTGCTAGCCAGATTCGACTCGCAGCACACCCTGTGGCTCACGCCGCAGGGTGTGTTTTTTTGCGCGCCCATGGATTCCGCTGATTGGCAACTGCGGAAGCCTTGCGACTTCCGCTACGACAAATCCGGGTATGCGCCGGCGTAAATCCCGGTCGGCCTTGACCGAACTACCAGTGTGGGTTACTTCGTAGCCCCGGCGCGCACCATGCGCGCGTCCCTTGTGGTGGAGATATAATCGTGCGAAGTCTCTTTGCATTCCTGGGTGGCGCCCTGGTGGCATTCCTGGCTCTCGGCTATTACTTCAACTGGTACACGATCAAGACCGAGCCGGGAGCCGAACCGGGCCACACGCGCATCGGTATCGACATCAACAGCCAGAAGGTCAAAGACGATGCCAAAAACGGCATTCAAGCAACATCCGATGGCCTGAAGAATCTCGTGAACAAAGACGAGAAAAAGGCACAATAGCGTCTGGTCGGCTGTGAGGAAAAAGAGAGACGAAATGCATCCGCTGCTGAAGCGATTGCTGGTTCGAGGTTCGTTCGTGTTCATTGCGACGGCCGGCGTCGGTCTGTTGCTGCGTTACGCAGTTGAACGCTTATTAAGTGACGATCAGGTGCAGATCCAAGGTGGCGACGATTGGACCGGCCCGCTCAAGTTCGGCGCGATCGGCTTCGTGGTCTACGCAGCCCTGGAATGGCTCGCCCATGCTCGTGAGCGCTGGAAAAAAGGCCCGACTGCATAACGATTTGGCATCAAATTAGTTTCATCGACTTTTGTTTCTGTTTGTAATACTTCAGTCCCGGAAAAAAGAAGCCGCCGGCCACGGCGATGCCGAACATCAGCACGCCATAGTGCGGGAATAGCGCCATCAATACGGCCGTGATGAACATCACGCCGGCCGCCAGATAAAAGATGCCCGTCAGCACACCTGCCTTGACCAAAAACGTTGTGGCGGCGGCGACTGCCAATAGCGGCGAGAACTTCAGCGGCGGTTCGCCCATGATGACTTCGATTACGAACATGCCGATGGACGAGCATACGCCGGCCGCCCAGGCGTGTGCCACCTGGCGCTCCACGAAGCGCACCGGGCCAAGCCGGCGACGGAGCGACCAGAAAATGGCACCCCACGTGACAAGGCCGATGCCCCACAGCGCCAGATAAACCGCATGATTGCCACGGCCACTCCAATCAATCAACTGTGTAGCGATGCACAAAATTAGCGTGAACAGGCTGTGCCACATCCACAGCACGCCCCAATTCTCCAGCACATCGGCATGGTGCGTCTCGCGGAAAACACGGTCGAGATAATAGCCCAGGCCACTGGGTGTCGCCGAGATCGCGTCGCCGGTCAAATACGATTCCAGATCATGTGCCAAATTAGCCGCCGTAACGTAACGACGATGCGGCGATTTCTCCAAACACTTCAGCGCAATCGCTTCCAATTCACGGGGCACTCCGACGTTTAACAGCCGGGGTGCCACCGGTTCCTGTTCCAGCACCATCATCAACGTGTCGATGGGATTGGCCGCCTGGAACGGTGGCCGGCCCGTCAGGCATTCGAAAAGCACCGCGCCCAGCGAATAGATGTCAGCCGATGGGCCGACATCCTTGCGACCAGCGGCCTGCTCGGGCGCCATGTAACTCGGCGTGCCGACGATGGCACCGGTAGCGGTGAGGCTGGATCCTGCTCCGAACTGCTTGGCGAGACCAAAGTCGGAAATCTTAATGGTCGTCTGTGAAGTCGTGTTGTTTTGATTGTCACTGACCACTGATTGCTGACCACTGTCCACCAACACATTCGACGGCTTCAAGTCACGATGGACGATGCCCTGCCGATGGGCGTGATCGACACCGAGGGCAATGGCCGCGACTAATTGCGCCGCATCGCGCGGCGCAAGCGGCCCTCGAGTCAGGCGACGAGCCAGAGTCTCACCTTCGACGTACTGCATGCAAAAGTAAGGCCGGCCATTATGCTCGCCGATCTCGTGGACTGTGACAATGTTCGGATGCACGAGTTTCGCTGCTGCCCCGGCCTCGGCGCGAAACCGCGCCCGGTCAGATTCCGAAGACAATGCGCCGTGCAAGATCATCTTTAGCGCGACGAGTCGATCCAGGCTCTTTTGCCGGGCGAGAAATACCACACCCATGCCGCCGCGGCCCAGCTCGTGCAACATCTCAAAGTCGCCGAATGATTCCGGCAATGGCACCGGTTCGGATGCGGGTCGATGATCGAACGCTAACGTGGAACGCCTTGGATCAAGAGCGGTCGCCAATTGATGGGCGGCCCAAAGTTGACGCAGTTCGTCTTTCAGATCGGCGGGTAGATTAACCGTGAAAGGATCGGCCGGCTCGCCGCGCCGCTGCCGGGCGGACAGATCGTCGAGCGCCGCGGCCAGCATTTCATCGCGCTCATTGTCCGGCATCGCTCTCGCCGATCAAAGTGGTGCGAAGCCGGCGCAAGGCACGCAGATAGCGCATGGAAGCGGCGGCCTCGGTAAGGCCGAGTTCGCTGGCTGCGTCTTGATTGCTCAGTTGTTCCTGGTGCCGTAGCAGGATAATCTCGCGGTCGGTTTCGTCCAATTTGTGAAGTGCATCATGCAGTTTTCCTTCGAGTTCGTGTTGCACCGCCATTGATCCGGGCGTCTTTTCGGGGTCAATTAGCGCTGCCAGAAGCTGCACGCTGGACGCATCCGACCAGGGCGCGGTTTGCGCCGGCTGCTCGCGATCCATGCTGCGACGCTGAGCCTGCCGATGAAAGCGATGGGCATCAATCATGCGATCTTTGGCAAGTTGCCGCAGCCATAAGCCAAATGGCATCGTGGGGTTTTTCAGATAGTCCTTGAGCCGGCGGTGTGCCTCGATCAACACATCTTGCACGACATCGCTGGCATCGACGCGGCGAGCAAGAGCAGGATCCAGGCGCACGGCGACCGCCCGGCGCAGCGCCTCGCGGTGTTCGGCAAAGAGCGCATCGGCCGCGTCGGGATCGCGCCCGGCGGCATCCAGTAGCTCCTGTGTACGTTGCTGATCGGGCCACATATGGTGAAATCGTAATGGATTCACCCGGCGAAGTCATCGGCAGCGCGGACTGCAATTTCAATATCGCGTGCATTTGACGAGTATCATTGCTACCATAGTCAACGGAGGATGCCATGGCAGCCGCGGCCCGTTCAACTCGATCCACCGTTCGCAAGTTGCGCGACGGCATGAAACTGCGCCAACCGGAGTTTCACCGGTTGTATGAGCAATATCCGGAAGATGTGAAATTCGAACTTATTGACGGAGTCGTGTACATGGCATCACCAGGCGGCGGCGATCATGGCATGGGATCGTACCGCTTAATCGGTGCGATCATGCACTATGAATCCAAGACTCCGGGCGTGCAGGGCGGTGATAATATGACCGCCATTCTGGGGTGGGACTCCGAACCGCAGCCGGATGCGCTGTTGCGAATACTTCCCGAGTGCGGCGGGCAATCGCACTTCAACAAAGAAAACTACCTCGTCGGAGCGCCGGAACTAATATGCGAAGTGGCAGTGACCACTTTACGAACTGATCTGGGAAAGAAGCGGGCCATGTACGAAAAATACGGCGTCCAGGAATATGTCGTTTACGATGCCAAGGATCACACACTACATTGGTTTCAGTTGCCTGGGCACGAGATGATCCACCCCGACGCGGCCGGCATCTACAAATCGCAACTCTTTCCTGGGCTGTGGATCGATGCCAAAGCGCTGGCTCGTGGCGATGCCGCCGGAATGCTCGCGGCCGTGGAAGCCGGCACCAAGACGGCCATGCATAAGAAGTTTGTCGCCAAGTTGCGATCGATCCGCGGGTGACGTTCACTCCATGTGCGGATACCACCAACCGGACACGTAGCTGAACAACGCGAACCCAATGACGATCAAACAACACGCCAGCCACAACACCATGAGCCAGGCTTGCGGCGGTCGGCTTGGCGGTGTTTCCGTGCTCGGCATCGTTTCACTCCTCGGGCGGTCGCCGCTATTGTCGCCCATGGTTCTTGTTGTGCCAAGACGAGAATGTCATGGGGTCGGTCCGAAGTAGTCGCCGTTTTGCACCGGTCGGCCATTGAGCCACGCGGCTGTGGTCATGCGGCTTTTGCCCGCCGATTGCAGCTCGTGCACGACGACAGTTCCCGCCGCCGCACCGATATTGAGCGACTTGGCGTCGAAAACAACTTCACCTGGCGAACTCATCGTGTCGTTGTTTGGCTCGGCTCTAAGTATCAACAAGCGCTGCGGCGGTTTTCCGGCGCGGTGCAAGAACGTGTACGGTGTGGGCCACGGTTGTACGGCACGGATTTGACGACACACTTCAACCGCCGTCTTCGTCCAGTCGATGGCTCCATGTTCCTTCGTTAGTTTCGGCGCTTTGATCACTTGAGCCTGGTCTTGGGTTTCACCCGTGACTGGTCCTGCGGCTAGGTGGTTAATCGTCTCTACCGCCAATCGCGCGCCGACCGGAGCAAGACGCGCTTCGACTTCGCCGGCGGTTTCATGCGGACCAATGGCCAGAGTTTCCCTGGTCAGCATGTCGCCGGCGTCCAGACCCGTGGTCATTCGGATGATGGTGACGCCGGTCTCGGTCTCGCCGTTCCAGATGGCCCAGGCGACTGGAGCGGCTCCACGATACTTTGGCAACAACGACCCATGCACGTTGATGCCGCCGAGCCGTGCCGCGCCTAAAACGTCGGCCTTCAAGATTTGCCCGTAAGCCGCGGTCACAAGCAAGTCCGCGTTCCATTCCCGCAATTGCGCGACGCCTTCGGGAGTGTTGATGCTCTCCGGTTGATAGATCGGTACACCAGCTGATCGTGCAATGGCCGCCATGCCTTCGCCGACTTGCCGCGTGGAGCCACGTTTCTCGCCGCCGCTGCGAACCGGTTGCGTGACCAGGCCCACGACCGGATGCTGTGACTGCGCCAATAGCGCGCAAAAAGTCGGCTCTGCAAAGGTGCCGGTACCGAGCATGATTAAGCGGAGTGACGTTGGCATGGGAAGCCCGATTTGGGCGGAGGCGAGCGTCAAGACACGTCGGACTGACGCTTCGACTCTCGCTAAGAACTGATCGTTACTTCTTGATTACCTTCAGCACTTCGGTCATGACGGCTTGTACGCCGGCGTCGTCAAGCGGTTTCTCGGTGGTAAAAGCAAACCTCGCACGCACTTTCAAATTCTCGTACACGATCACAACCACCTGATCGTCCGCGCCGATGTTCCAGTCCTTCGTCCGTTTGCTGTCACTCAGGTCGAGTGCCAGCGGTGTTTCCGTGATCTTGGCCTTCGTCGCGAATTGTTCAATGGCTCGAGCCTGCGGGATGCGGTCATCGTCTTTCAGGAAGTCATCTTTGAGTCGCAGAAACACGGCAAAAGCACGCAGCCGGCTCGCGCGGTATTTCTGCACGCCGTCGTCAAGCTGCTTCAGCAACTTGCCCAACACCGCATCGTCGGCCGGTGCGGCCTCACGTGTGAACACGGCAACCGTCGGGTCCAGGCCAAAGCGCGTGACCAAGTCGTGGTGTTTGTAGGCGCGGGTCGGGTCGCCGAAGTTCTGTCGCTCTTCGGTTTGAATGTCCTCGGTGGCTTTCGGTTTGATGCCACCGAATACGACGTATGCCGAGAACGGGCCGGGCAACACGTTGCCCGGTTCGGTACCTTTGATGGGCGGATCGGCCGCGATCGTCAAACCCGCCACAATGCACATCGCCGCGAAGGCCCGGATCATCGGCAAACTCCCCGAATAGTACGGAGCATCCCCTATGCCTTTAGCCTGACCGCTGATTGAACTTGTGTCAAGCAATTGCAAAGCCGCGCATAAAAAACACCCCCGGACGAATCCGGGAGTGCCCGTTCTTCCGTAAACGAAACTACCGAGCCTTGGAAGCTTTTGGCGTGGCGCTGGTGGTGCAGCCGCAGCAAACTGGCGTGTTGTTCAACATCACGCAGCAGGAGCAGCCGGCTTCGCACATTGCGTTCATGCAATCGCAGCACGCTTGAATCATGGCGCAACACTTGGCGTCGCCTGAGGTGCAGGTGAGACAGCAGCCGTCTTTGGTGATTTCGCAGTTGCACATGCCCATGGTGAGCGAGCAATGGCAAACCACCATGCCGTTCATCATGCAACAACAGCTGCACAAGCCGTTTTGCAGCATCATGCACAGGTTCTGCAACATTCCGCACGCGACTTGATCATCGCAGGCACACGTGATCTTCATGCCGCCGGTGCAATGCTCGAATCGGAGCGTGCAGCGTGGAACCATCATGTGGTTCGGGCCGACCGGCATCGTTGGCGATGCCATATGCGTCATATGGTGGGTCATGTGCGTCATGCCCGGCATTCCCACGGCCGGCATGCCCACCTGCGGGCGATCCATCATCATTGTGCTCATTCTTGAGTCTCCAGTCAGTGAGCTTGCCGCCGTGCCCGCGCCTACGAGCAAGTCCGGTCCGGCGAGGTCGATTATAGGCAACCGGTGGTAGCACTTGCAACGATAATATCGATAAAATTGAGAAAATGGGCAGGCGACATTAGTATTCGTATGTCCAGCATTGGTATCGACGACAATGGCACGCGTTACAACTGTTTCCATGGCCACATGTGGTGCCAAGACAAGATGGCCACGCAGTTTTGGCACGCTCTTAGAGAAGCAGGCGGCATTGATCAGATTAAAATCTGTGAGGGTTCGTAAAGGTATCGGAAGGAAGTCGTGGATTCCAATCCTGTGCCAGTTTGCAGATTCTTTAGCGCACCAAAATCAAGTCCTGTCAATTGTTCGACTTTCTCGATGCGCGTTTGAATGCCCTGACTGATCAGATCAGCGGGCTTGAAGGGATGAAGGCCTGAAAATACAGCCCCGGCCTCCAGGTCGCCGAGTTGTTCCAATTGTCCGATGACAAACGCGGCCGCCGCCACGGTGTCCGCGTCCTTTTGGACGACCGCCACTTTCCAGTAGTCGACGGGGATTTCATATGGCCCGCCCGGTCGACGTCGGCCGTACGTTTTTGGATCACCGCTGCGGAACACCGGTCCTGAGAATACGGACATTCGTTTCTTCTCACGGTCGCACTTTTCCAGCAGATAGTCTTCCAGATTTCCCCAGATTCGATCGTTGAATTCGCCAGTGTGGGGACACGCGTTGGTAAAATGAAAGGTGTCCTTGACGGCTTGCACCGACTTTGGTCCCCAAGACGGATCCACGCGGCGGACCAGATGCCCGCGCTGGAAATAAACGACTTCTTCGATGACTCGGCCGTCAACTTTTTCCGCATAGAAATCATCGTCCGGCTGAATATCCTCGACGATGCGACCGTCTCTTTTCCAGGCGGTCTTGACGCCCGAGTTGCGGACGAGCCGATTGCCGTCAATATTCACGGCGGTCAAGCGAGCGAAACGGCGATCTTTGTCGAACACGACGGAAAAATGGGTATATTTCAGCTCGAATTCACTGGGCTGATTCAACAATTTCGCGATAGCGGAAGTTCGCTTTACGATTGTCGGCAACGGCACTTGTTGACTGAGGAAGTTGTCATCGTAACCATCGCGGTGCTTCAGAGCCGAGGGTGACGACGTGCCGCCGGATCGTTCAAGAGCCATCTCTTCCAATTGCGAAGCGTCGTTTTGCCTGGGGACACCAAAACGAACGCGATGATATGCAGAGTCATGCATTGACGAAGTGTATCGTTCCTCTTGTAGCCAACGACAGATGGCACTAACGCGAACACCTTCGTTGGCGGCCCAGCCGAGTTGGTCGAGCCCCATTGCATCGTGCCAAAGCGACTTATGATCGCGACACAGAAGGCGACCCTTCGAGTCCATCATCGGGACACCGCGGCGATGTAGCGCCACGACTTGCCATTGGTCGTTGAGCACCGGCGATCCGGATGAGCCTGGCTGAGTGTCGGTGGTGTAATGCACCAACCGATCCGGGTTGAGATTCTTGAACTGTGCTTTGGCCAGCGTCACAATCTGACTGTCTCGTATGGCGATCTGTTTGTGCTGCCCTTCGGGATGCTGAATGATAGACACATATTCTCCCTCGAGCGCTTTGCCGGAGTGTCTAAACAACGGCAGGAAACCGAAATCGGAAAGCGGTTTGCCTTCCAGCGACCGCGGGACCACTTCAACAATGGTCACGTCGAGGACGGCGTCGCTGACAAACACCACGCCTGGAGACAAATTGAACACAAACCGTTGCCGTTCCACTCCATCCGTATCGTGTTCGTAATTGAATTCGACGACAGCCATCTCAGCAACGGACTTGCTTTGGAGCACATGGTGGTTGGTCATCAACAAGCCGGGCGCCACCAAAAATCCTGTTCCAAACATCTCCTTGCCTGTGCTGGCGTCCTTGACTCTGATGCGCGCGACCGCGGCAGAAGCCGACTGCCCCATCCCCAGATAGCTGATCGAACACAAGTCATTTTTGCCGATCAGGCGCTCCAGTGCATTTGGATCGCCGACATTGTTGCCAAACAAAGCTCGACGTGCGCCAATGCGATGTTTATCGTTGCTGAAGATCGCTTCGATCTCCTGGACATCCGCTTCCTTTCGGACTCGTTGCAGCTTGCTAGCCCGTTGCATAATGGCCCTGCCGAGCGGGCCATCCGAAGGCCGGGTGATCAGGATCTGATCCATGGCATTTCTCCGTTTACGGTGTTCCGCATGGAATTGGTGACGGAACCTAAGTAAAGATAGCTCCAGTTATGGTATCTTGCGACCGATCGCCTTTGCCTAAGGTCAATTGTGTGAGCGGAACAACGGATCGGGCTGTCACCGCCAGAGCGTTTCCCGTCGAGATATCTGAATATCTACGTATGGTTAGGCTAGGCCAAGAGCACGCTGCGGTGTCGTGAAATAAGTTACTACCGCGATTCGTCGTGCATATGACTCTCACCTCAATGGGGGAGCGAGACCGCTTCGCCGGCGCGTAGCGCTTTCGCAAGAGTCGCTAAGTTTCGACTCTTGCTCCCTCGACAGAATCGCGGGAAATCCGATAATAACAGCCCCGTCTGTGGATCGCCTTTATCGACAGGATGCCGCTGCCATGCCGACTACGGTCGTGCGAGTGCCCGTCGCCGACGTACCGGCCAAGAGTCCGTTTTTCGACCCGACCAAGACGGGTCCGCTTCGCGATGAAATCTATGGGCAGGCATATTTAGAGGACTACGCGCGGCGGTTGGCCGCCGCATCCGAGAGTTCGCACGACCAGCCGCAGCGCTCCATTGATGACCGATTGCGTGAAGACGATCGGCTGTTGCGCGACGCCCACGCCACCATCCGCGATGCGTCGCGCGGCCAGGAAACGCTCACGACCGATGCGGAGTGGCTGCTCGACAATTTTTTCGTCGTCGAAGATGTTCTGCGTGAGGTGCGTCGCGACCTGCCGGCCGGGTTTTA
>JANNLP010000070.1:0-9466 GCA_031396905.1 Gemmataceae bacterium | reverse complement strand
CCCTCTCTCACTCGAGGGGATTGTTCGAGATCCTTCCCATCTAGCCCCTCATCTCACACGAGGGGATTGTTGGCAGACCAGATGGGTGCTTGCACACTCATCTGTTCGTCGCTGTTTGCAGGGAGGTAGTGGTGGTAGTAGTGGTGGTTGTCAGCGACAATTCCATCGGACAGGTCATGTCAAACCCGCCCGCATCACCAGTTCCCGCAGTCACAACTCCGGCCGAATGACGTTGGTCGCCAATTGATACACGCTTGCCGTCGATATCAAACGGCTCACATGATCAGCCAGCAGCTTCCGTCTTCAAGCTTCGCGCGGCGCGTCGGCCCCGCATTCGCGCGATCCCGGTTCGAGCCGAGCCGATGTTTCGCCCCGAACCCGGAAAGCTGCGACATCGGTCGCAGCGGGATGCATCATCGGAAACTCGGTGGCGAGATGGTAGCTCAGTAGGTGGGGAATTTCGAGAAAGAAAATAACAAGGGCCATTGACGGGACCAGCGGCGAGCTTCTGACATTGAAAGCCAATTGCAGTGGCGTCGTTTTGGGCGAGCGTCGATGCGCCAGCTCGACATGGTCTTGGTTCTTAAGGCCACGCTGACTCCACGTCGTGCTTACGCATCGACGCTCGCCAAATTTGTGAAACTGCTTGTTATTCTCAGTCATCAATGTTAGAACAACATTAATCTTTCGGAGCATGAACCATGTCACGCTTAAATGCCCGGCTCTTACTTCGAGCGCTGGAAGTGCGGGCGACGCCAGACGCTACTCCGCACAACCTGTTGGTGAGCAACTTCTATCAGAACTGGAACAACGCCAGCCTCATCACCGCGAATGACAATTGGTCCGGCGTGCCAAGCATCGTTGGCTTCTTGGGTGACGACACATTTGGCGAAGGCGTCGATCCACAAACCATCCTCACGCCATATTCGACCATCGACGCAATCGCCAACCAAGAAAGTAACACCGCCTTGACCCTTGGCGGGGTTGCCGAATTCGACGGGCTGACAAATCCGGTGATTGCGCTTCAAGCCGACGGCACTGCCGACGCGCCGAACCTAGTTGTCTCGATCAACACAACTGGTCGCGCCAACATCTCGATTTCCTACACCCTCCTCGACATTGATGGGACGGGAGACAACGCCATTCAGCCTGTGGCTTTGCAGTATCGCATCGGCACCACCGGCAATTTCGTCAACGTACCAAGTGGCTTCGTCGCCGACGCGACTACTGGTCCAAGTCTCGGCACCAAAATAACCCCGGTTAGTGTCACGTTGCCCAGCGCGGTTGATAATCAGTCACTCGTTCAGTTCCGCGTGATTACCACGAACGCCGTCGGCGACGACGAATGGGTGGGGGTTGAAGACATCGTGGTCGGCGCCAACGAGTTTCCGCTCAACACCTACACGACGAGTAACCAGGTCGGACCATCGGTGGCGGTGGACGCTGACGGCGACGCCGCCGCGGTGTGGTGGAGCTACGGCCAGGACGGAAGTCACTACGGCGTTTACGGCCAGCGATTCAACTCGGCGGGGGCCAAAGTCGGCGGCGAGTTCCCGATCAACACACACACGACGAATTACCAGGGATCATCATCGGTGGCGGTGGACGCCGACGGCGATGCCGTGGTGGTGTGGCAGGGCCGCCCCCAGGGCTCCAGTTTTTTCGACATTTACGGCCAACGGTTCAACTCGTCGGGGGCCAAGGTCGGCGGCGAGTTCCCGATCAACACCTACACGACGAGTGACCAGTTCGCACCATCGGTGGCGATGGACGCCGACGGCGACGCCGTGGTCACGTGGTCAAGCAATGGTCAGGACGGAAGTCACTACGGCATTTACGGTCAGCGGTTCAACTCGGCAGGGGCTAAGGTCGGAGGCGAGTTCCCGATCAACACCTACACGACGAATAACCAGGCCTCCCCATCGGTGGCGATGGACGCCGACGGCGACGCCGTGGTCACGTGGACAAGCCAGGACGGAGGGACCAGCGTCGGCATTTACGGCCAGCGGTTCAATTCGGCGGGGGCCAAGGTCGGAGGCGAGTTCCCGATCAACACCTACACGACGAGTATCCAGTACAGACCATCGGTGGCGGTGGACGCCGACGGCGACGCCGTCGTGGTGTGGGTGAGCTCTGGCCAGGACGGAAGTAGTTCCAGTATATACGGCCAACGGTTCAACTCGGCGGGGGCCAAGGTCGGCGGCGAGTTCCCGATCAACACCTACACGACGGGTAGCCAGAACGCGTCAACGGTGGCGGTGGATGCCGACGGCGACGCCGTTGTGGTGTGGGTAAGCAACGGCCAGGACGGCAGTGAGTACGGCATTTACGGCCAGCGGTTCAACTCGGCGGGCGCCAAAGTCGGCGGCGAGTTCCCGATCAACACCTACACGACGAGTCGCCAGGGCGACCCATCGGTGGCGGTGGACGCCGACGGCGACGCTGTGGTCGTGTGGAATAGTTATGGTCAGGACGGCAGTGGCAGTGGCTTCCGCGTTTACGGCCAGCGGTTCGGTTCACCCAATCCGGCCGCCAAAGTATCGAACATTCAACTGAACGACGGCACGGTGCAACGCTCGATGGTGACATCGCTCAAGGTTGCCTTCGACTCCCCCGTCAGCTTCACCGGCAGCCCGGCGGCGGCGTTTTCGTTGTTCAACCAAAAATCCAGCAATGCGGCAACCCTTTCAGCCACCGTGGATTTGTCCGGCACCGTCGTCACGCTAACCTTCACCGGCGGCTCGGTCGATTTGGCCGGTTCGCTTTCGGATGGTCGGTACACACTGACCATCTTTGGTAATCAATTCACCGGCAACGGCTTCGACGGGAACGGTGACGGCATCACTGGCGACAACTATATGTTGCCAGGTTCGCCGGCCAACGGTCTCTTCCGCCTCTTTGGCGACAGCGATGGAGATGGCACGGTTGCCGCCAATGACTTCATTCAGTTTCGTTTGGCATTTGGTTTTGCCAGCTTCGCCTTCGACTTCGACTTCGACGGCGCGGTCGCCGCCAGCGACTTCATTCAGTTCCGGCTACGATTCGGGTCGATGATTTGATGATGTTATCATGCCAGGCACGGCAGAGAGCGTCCCGACAAAGCAAGCCAACAACCCATGAAGTGACTTCTGCCCCGTTTTTTCCCGTTCTGCTCGACATATCTATGCAAAGTACCCGGGAATCCTAAAGAAACTGGGTTCAGAGCAGGCAACCGGCATCTATGACCCCGTGCTTGTGCAAAGCCCTAACGACTCGTTCCAAACGCATAGACATGTTTTGCCGTGCGCAGCAGCAACTGCCCGCCGACGATGGCCGGCGTGGCCCCCACTTCTTCACGAAGATCATGCCGGCTGACCCGCTGAAACTTGTCTCCGGCGCGGACGACCGTGACCACGCCCGGCTGCGAGACACAATAGACGTGCGTTCCATCCGTCACCGGCGAAGCATAGTAGGAACCGCTCGCGCCGAGTCGCTCTTCGTAAAGAACTTTTCCCGTGCTTGCCTCAAAGCAAGTCAACAAGCCGCCATTGCGCACGGCATACACCTTGTTGTCGTGTACCAGCAGTGTCGGCACCTCCGGTACGCCACGATGCGCTTGCCACACGATGTCGGCCGCGCCGAGCTTGCCACTGCCGCCAAGCTTCATGGCAACCAATGCCGGCTTCATCGACTTGGCCCAATTCTCAGCCAATTCCTTGAACAACTTGTCCCATTCCTCGCGGTCGAGTGCCCCGTCGCGGTTGGCGTCGGCTCGCGGGAAAAACCACTGTTTCAACGAAAAGTCGCCTTCGTGATCGGCACGATGCCGCGTCATCACCGCAAAATCGTCGGGAATCTCCGCACGTTGCAGTTTGCCGTCCTTGTCCTTGTCCCATTGCTCAATGGCCTTGTCAAACGTCGGCGGGTCAACGCGATCCACATCACCGGCCAGGCCAGTGTTGTTGACGAACAGCATTTCGCCGGCGACGACCGGACTAGCAGTCGCCACCACCGGCAATTCATCCATCCACCACATCGCCTTCCCTGTTTTGGCATCCAGTGCCGACACTCGATTGCCCGTCGCGACGATCACCAAATCACCGGTCGGCCCCGGACAAGCGAGCGGAGTTGCGTGATTGCGCGACCGGAGGCCAGCCGAGCTCGGTGATCGCCAAACAACTTCGCCGGTTTTGCAATCGACGGCGATGAACTCCGACTTGGCTCCACCCGCCTTGGACCCAAATAGCGATGGCCCCGATTGCGTCCGATTGAGAATCACCAAATTGCCGACCAACGCCGGTGACGCACCCGTTCCGAACATGACATCGGACATCGGCAGCCGCAGCTCCCACGCCTTCTTCCCGTCCAGCGAATAAGCGATCAAGCCATAGCAACCGAAATCGACATAGACACGCTGACCATCGCACAGCGGCGTCGCCGTCGACTGGCTGCTGGTCTTGTGGACGTTCTCGAACTGCTCGGCCACGACGGCCCCACTCCATCGCACCGAACCGTCGCGACGACTCAGGCAAATCGTTTCCAACGACTTGGTCTCAGCGTTGCAACTCGTCAGGAAGATCTGCTCGCCCCAAACACAGGGCGACGACAATCCCATCGGCACCGCCGACTTCCAAAGTTCGCTTTTGCTCAAATCAGTTGGTGCCGCTTGACCATCGGCTGCAATGCCGCGGCCGGCCGGCCCACGAAACTGCGGCCAGGCATCCGCAACTGGTTCGCCCGCGAAAATGGTCCCGCACAAAACTGGTATCAACAATGCGCCGAAACAATGGCGAGTCATGGCATCGACCTTTGCATTCAGAGATGGTGCAACGCGGTTATGATAGCCAATCGTTTCAGCAAAGTTGCAAAGCCGGCAAATAAACGAGCAACAACTAAAAGGTGGACAACACAATCACGGTTTCGCAAACACAGCCACTTCCGCGCAAGTAATCATCGCATCCTGATTTGTATCGCACTTGTTGACGCATTCGTTCCAATTGGCGTTATCCGACAATTTTTGATGCCGCGCGAACAATGTCAGGAACGGCACGCCCAGATAAGTGCCGCCCACCTGGCCATCTTCCCTCTTAACCGCGTTCTGAAAATCATCGGCCGCCTGCGGATTCTCAAACTGAACTGCGCGCCGCGGTTCATGCCCACGAACGATCTCTGTCTTCGAGTACAACGTGAGACAGTCGGGCAAAAGCGCAACCACCGCCGCCGACAAAATCAAGAAATAGCGCCGCACGGATCAACCCTCGTGTATTGCGCCGTGAATACCGTGGGGCTCATGTCTTTGCAAGGTCAATCAAAGAAGCGTTGAGTCAATGACAAATCACGTCGAGCCTACGCTTCGACGCTCGCCAGGAGTTGTTCAAAACGCTCCGCCTCATGGCCGGATCGCATCACCATGCCGATGCGCAGCGCCCACAGTTCGCGGCCGGCCAAGTCGCCGATGCGTAACTTCACAGCGTCTTTCTGAGTGGTCACGACAACGCCATTTTCAGGCAACTGCCCGGCCCAGCGGCGCAGGTCATCGACATCGACGCGAGTGTATCCATGATGATCCGGAAACGTTCGCCACAGTTGCGGAGCAATGCCAAGGTCGGCCAGCGTGCGCTGGAATGATGCCGGGTTACCCAAGCCGCAGAACGCAACAACCGGCGTACCAGAAAATGCACTTGGCTCGCATTCACGTCCATCGTGACGCCGCCATGTTAGAGGGTGATGATCGGCTCCAACGATGGGCGTGCCGGGCTTTACCAGGCGCTGGACTTCTGCTCGCAGAGTCGCCAGCGCTTCAACAGTCACGTGCCCGCACCTGGTGAGGATCACGGCATGAGCTCGGCGCAAACTGGATTGAGGTTCGCGCAACAATCCACGTGGCAACAGGTAGCCGTGGCCCCACGGGTTGGTCGCATCGACCAGCACTATGTCCAGATCGCGATGCAGCCGGCGATGTTGAAAGCCGTCGTCGAGAATCAGCAACTCGGTTTCGAGTTCTTCAATCGCCGTCGCCGCCAGCGCGGTGCGGTTCGGTCCTTGCAAATGCGGCACATCGGGCAGGTTTTCTTCAAGGACCAGCGCTTCATCGTTTGGCCCGTGGCTGGTGCCGTAGCCGCGACTGAGAATGGTGACTCGAACATCACGCTCGCGAAAGAAGCGAGCGACATACTCCACGCACGGGGTTTTGCCGGTGCCGCCGAGCGTGAGATTGCCAATGCTGATAACGGGCACGCTGACGCGAGTGCCCGTATTTCGATCAAAACGGCGATTGCGCCAGCGGATGCCCAGGCCGTAGGCGAGGCTTGCGGCCCAAAGGCCACCGCGCGGAATGAAACCGAGCGGTCCGCGCCGGCGGCCGCTGACGATGTCGTGGAAATGATCGGCAGCGGTCATGAATGATGCGTACCAAGGTCGGGGTGCCTCAAATGCTATTTCGCGGTTTTCGCCTGTTGCAGCAAACGCATGGCCGCAGCGTCGCCCGGTGCGGCCTTCAGCGCGGCTTCATACGCCTTCACGGCGTCGGCGAACTTTCGCGCTTGAGTGGCCTTCGCACCGGCCGTCATTTGTTTAGCGTACTCTACACGCTTAGTCGCTACCGCATCGCCAGGCAACGCCTTCAGCGCGTCTTGATACGCTTGCTGGGCATCAGCAAACTTGCCGGTTTTTTCCGCCGTGTTTCCAGCTTCCATCTTCTTGACGTACTCCGCCGGTGGCCCGGCTTTTGCTTGATCCTTACTTTTATCTTTCGGCAACGGCGGCGGCGACTTCGGTTGTTCCTTGGCTTTCTCTTTCGGCAAAGGCGGCGGCACAGTTGTCTTTGGCTGCTCCTTCGCCTTTTCCTTCGGCAACGGTGGCGGAGTCACCGTTTTCGGTTCTTCTTTCGCCTTCTCCTTGGGCAATGGGGGCGGTGTCACGGCTTTCGGCGCTTCCTTAGCTTTCTCTTTGGGCAACGGTGGAGGTGCGACCACCTTCGGTTCTTCCTTCGCTTTTTCCTTGGGTAGCGGCGGTGGTGTCACGGCTTTCGGCGCTTCCTTGACTTTCTCTTTGGGCAATGGTGGCGGCGTAACGATCTTCGGCTCTTCCTTCGCTTTTTCTTTTGGTAGCGGTGGGGGCGTCACTGCCTTTTCTTTTGGTAACGGCGGTGGCGTGACAGTTTTGGGTTGTTCCTTCGGCAGGGACGGCGGCACCGCGACCTTGGTTTTTTCCTTCGCCGCCGCAGCTGCGTCAGCGGCCTGTTTTTGCCCCATCGCTAGTTGAGCGGCTTCGGCTCTTACTTTGGCTTCGGCATCGGCCCGCGCCTTGTCGGCCAAGGCTTGCTGCGCGTTCGAGGTAGTTTGTGTGCGCATAGTTTGAGCGGCCGCGAGCAGGCCGTCCACTTCCGCACTCGGCCGTATTCGTTTGGCCTGATTCAGCTGATCGATCGCGTCGTCAAACCGCTTGTTGTCTTGCAGTCTCCGGGCGTTATCCAGGATGCGGGCATATTCCGCGCGATCCCGTTCTTCCTGCTGGCGGCGACGGGTTGCATCGGCCGCTTCGCGCTTGCGGCGATCTTCTTCAACTTGTTGCCGCACGCGGGCCAGTTCATCATCGCGCTGTTTCCGCAACGTCGCTTCGCGCGCCGCGGCTTCCTCAGCCGCGCGAACTCTGGACATGTCGGCGAAGCGTGTTTGCACGATGTCGCGTTCACGGGCAAGTTCGGCCGCTCCGCCAAGGGCAATGGCCGATTCGTACAGGTTCAGCGATTCCTTCCACTGCTGACGATCGCGGGCGGTACGGGCTTGTTTGGCCATACGCTCGGCGGCGGCAGTTCGCTGCTGTTGCCTTTCGATGTCGGCAATAGCCGCACTCTGGCGTTCCGCTTGCCGGCGTGCCTCCTCGGCCGCGCGTGTTAACTCCGCCTGCTGCCGTTGGAATGCGACTCTTTGGACTTGGTCGCGCTCGGCCTCGGCCTGTCGTCGCGCGGCAAAGTCGGCATGGCGGGCCTGACGCTCTGCCTGTGCGGCCAGCGACTGAATGCGAATATCGTCGGGTCGAACTTTCAGGACCTGGTGATAGTAGCCCACGGCTTGCGGATAATGTCCTTGCGCGAAGCTGGTTTCCGCTTGATGCAGAAGCGCCTGATACGCTTCGGATTCACGTTGCCGTGCGATCCGGACATGCGGGTCGGTCAACATCCATCGCGCAATTTCCGGCAATCGCAAGCGCAACTCGCCTTCGTTGCGTGCGACCACAGTCGCTACGTCGAGTCGCAAGCCGGCGGCCGCATCGAGTAAATGTGCGGTCGTTTCCAATCCACCGGGCGTGGGTCGCAATGTGCCGACGATGAAGAAGCGCGTGTCGAGTGCCTGTGCTAGCAGCGCACGTGCCGCCGGATCGACAATGACATCGCGCAGGCTCAGGCCCATCCGGCCCATGTACCAATAGACCTGGCGGCGATCAATGACTTCGTATGGCGGCGAGTAATAAGGAGCGAGCGACTCGGCCGTCCACGGGCCCAGACCCGGGGACACGGCGCGCGGATCACCCGGAGTTACAAAGTCCAAAACGGCCAACCGCAATCGCGGCGCTGGCAACGACGGTGCAGGTGGCAGCAGCGGTTGACACTGATTCACCCGTAGTTGGATTTCGGATTGTCCCGGATTGAGACTCAACGCCAGGCGGAACTGAGCATCCGCTTCGCGGAACAAGCCGCGACGAAAGAGATTGTCGCCAAGTTCCAAAGCCAAATGCGTGACACGCGGCCGGGCCTGGTGGTCCTTGCCGATGACCACGGAAACACCGACGCCAGGCGACTGCCCGGCAACGACGACTGGCGGCAGGCCTACGAAGTCCTCGTAACCAACGCCGCCGATCGCGGGTGGCTGCGGGGCATACGGGATGATGGCAACGGGTCGAGTCACACCAGGATTGGGCAGAGGCGGCGGCGGTGGCAGATGCCCCGTTTGAATGACCTGCACCGGCGGCTGACGAGTTAGCGTCTGTTCAAAGGCACGGAGTTCGGTGTCGCTCATCTGCAGCATGAGCGCCAAGCGCGGCAGTTGCCGCGTCAATTCGGCCGGACTCGGCACCACCAGCTTCGCGGTCTGCACTACCAAGCCGGACGCCGCCTCGACCATGCGACCATGCACGGCAATTCCGCCAAACGTCGGCGTGACGCTGCCCAGCACGAGGTAGCGAATCTTGGCGATCTTGCCCAACTCACGGCGCGGTTCATCGGCGCTCCAGAGATCGCCGGCTTGCAAGTGCAACTCGCCGATGACTTTGTCCAATTGTTGGCGTTCCACCACATCGAAGCGGCCACGAAATGCCGGCATCAACTCCTCGGCAATCACGCGGCCCGGATTCGGCAAGCCAATGAAAAAGATGATACAGCATTTTTTAATTTGCTAATTTGATAATGTGCTAATGTGCTAATTTTCTAGCGTTGCTTATAACATTGGTTCTTAATTAGCATATTAGCACATTGGCTAATTAGCTAACT
>JANNLP010000068.1:0-1836 GCA_031396905.1 Gemmataceae bacterium | reverse complement strand
GAATCGAACGCCACTGTGAGGGTCGGCCCGTCATTGTTGGCGAGCGGACGGAGCTTGAGGTTTTGACCGATGAGGTTCTTGGAGCCTGAGAGAGTAAAGCCGGTGGTGGAACCGAAGGCGGAGTAGTTGGCGTTGACAGTGCTGTTGCTCGAGATGTCGAGGATCAACCCGGAGTTGCCGCTGACGATGCTGCTGGTGAGAGCGATGGTGCCAGTGCCGCTTTTGAGCCAAATGCCGCCGCCAACCGAGCTGGTGGTGGTGTTGGCGGTGATGGTGGAGTTGACGACGTTGAGCGTGTTGTTGAAGCTGGTGAGAACGATGCCGCCGCCGCCGTCCGCGGCGGTGTTGCCGGCAATCGTGCTGGAGACAATCGTGGGGCTGCCGCCCCAGAAGTAAAGCCCGCCGCCGCTGCCGGCGGAGGCCTTGTTGTTGACGATGGCGCAGTCGACGATGTTGGAGGTGCCGCCGAGGTTGAAGTAGATGCCGCCGCCGTCGTCGGTGGCCGTGTTGCCGCTCACGGTGGTGCGAAGCAGCTTCAGCGAGCCGGCATTCTCGACGTTGATCGCGCCACCGTCGTTGCTGGCGGAACTGTTGCTGATGACACAGTCCGTAATTGTGACGGACTCGTCCCCGACGTAGATGGCACCGCCTTCGACGCCTTTGCCGTTGGTGAGCGTCAGGCCGCTGATTTCGATGTTCGTCGCGGACCCTGCCGCGTTGGTATTGAAGATGCGGCTGGCGTTGTTGCCGTTGATTGTCAGGATACTCGCGCCGGGTCCGAGGATTTCGGCAAACTTATTGATCGGCAGTTCACCGCTCGTCAGTGTGATCGTCCGAGGCGTGTTGAAAATTGTCGGCTCGAAAATGACGGTGTGAACGATGGAATGGGCGTTCGCACTGGCGATCGCAGCACGCAATGAGCCTGGGCCGGCGTCGTTCGTATTGATGACATATGTCTTGGTAATCCCAGTGAAATCCGCCGTTACAGACATGGAGGCGGAATCGTTGGCCACGGCATACATGCCGAGGCCCCGGCGGGCAAATGCGGTCCAGATTTCTTCTAGGTCATTGCCGTTGTTGAGCAAGTTGTTGGCCGCGAAGATCGCGTCTCGGGCCTGGGTGAAGGATGGGTTTGCGGGCTGCAGCTTCATCGCTTCCATGACCAATTTGAGCACCAACTTGTTGCCCGCGCGGGCCGGTGTGCCGACGCCAGCGGAGAGCGACCAACCTGTATACAGGTTCGGGTCGTAGCCGTATTTGTTGATCAAGTTCCAATTCAGGTCCCACAGAATCGAAGCCCAAATCTCGCCGGCGGCGTGTGGCGTGTTGGTGAATGGAAAGTTGCGGAGGGTGTTCGGATTGGTGGTCATGTCGTAGCTGTACGGCTCGACCCTCAGGCCTCCATCATTCCGCGACTGGCCGTTGCTATAAGTTCCAATGCCGTACGAGCCATTCGGCGTGTCGCCGGGCCGCTGCTGGAACATGAGCGAATAGAAGTCGGACCACCCTTCACTCATGCCGTCGCTTTGCACGGCCTCCAAAGAGCTGGAATTGGCGGGGCCGCCGGTCAGACGGGTCGATACTCCATGACCGTACTCGTGGAGAATGATGCTGTTGTCCAAATCCGAGTCCCGGTCTGGGTTGGTATCGTCCCAGACAAACATCTGCATGCGCGGCGCGGTCCCGTCCGGCGGCGTGCCGAAATTCGCGTTGTTCCGGTTGGCTCCGCTACCGACATAGACTGCTGCGTTGGCAGCTCCGTCCTGGACGTCGGCCTGCACGGCGTCGTTGGCGAGGCCGCTCTTGCCATAATTGTTGGTCTGGAAGTTACCGGCC
>JANNLP010000580.1:0-1681 GCA_031396905.1 Gemmataceae bacterium | reverse complement strand
GCCGTCGGCGTTGTGGGAGTCGCGCTCATGCCTCGGCTGTTTTCCGAGCCGAAGCCCAGCGTCGCCTTCGATGCGAAGCGTGCGCTGGGCTACCTGGATCAATTATGCAAGCTCGGTTCGCGCGTCAGCGGTTCCGAGGGCATGACAAAGCAACAAACCATCGTCGAGCAGCATTTCACCAAGCTCGGCGCCAAAGTCACTCGGCAGGTTTTCAATGCCAAGCAACTGAGCCAGATCAACCCGGTGTCCATGACGAATCTCGTCGTCACCTTTCATCCGGAACGGGATAAGCGGATCATTTTGTGCTGCCATTACGACACCAGGCCCATTGCCGATCAAGAACCGGATCGCCGCAACTGGACCAACCCGTTCGACAGCGCCAACGACGGCACGTCCAGCGTCGCCTGGCTCATGGAACTCGGGCATCACATCAAGGGCATGAATCTTAACGTCGGCGTCGATTTCGTTTTCTTCGACGGCGAAGAGTACATCTTCGACAACCGTGTCGGCGCGGATAAGTACTTCTTCGGCTCCGAACATTTCGCCAACGATTATTTCAAGACGCGACCGCGGCACAAGTACATCGCCGGTGTGCTCTTCGACCTTTGTTACGCCGCGGATGCCAAGTTTCCCGTGGAAGGCAATTCCCAGTTTCACGCCGGCGCGATCGTCAACCAGGTATGGACCACCGCCCGCGAACTGAACGAACCGATGTTCCTCGCCAAAATGGGTACGGAAGTGCTGGACGATCACATCGCCTTGAACAAAGTCGGCATCCCGACCATCGACATCATCGACTTCGACTATCCGCACTGGCACCGGCTCAGCGACACGCCGGACAAAGTTTCCGGCGACACCATGACCCGCATGTCCCGCGTGATCACCAACTGGCTTTCCCGGATAAAATGACGTCATGCCGAATGGCGAACTGCTCCTGGCCGGGCTATTGGTAACGTTCACGTTCGCTGCGACACTGTTTTTCGGCACTCGACAAGTCCGCCAATTGATGAAGCCCGGCACCACGGAAGAACACGCCGTGCTCCGCCAATCAGCCAAGCGCCGCCTAATCGTGACGTTGTTGCTCATGGCATGTGCAATGCTAATTGCCCTGCCCTACCTGACTGGCTTGGCCGCTGATGTGGCCCGCATTGGCCAGGGCACCGAGGCGGCTCCGCGATTGATGACCGAGGAAGAGCGGCACACGGCCCGCATCTACGCGCTGCATTGGCTCGCCATCGGCATTTTGTTATTCATGGCCGTCGTCCTGATCGCCATCGATATGGCCGTCGTTCGGCGATACTGGACCAAGACATATTCGCGATTAAAAGACGACCGCCGACAAATGCTCGACCGGCAACTCGATCAACTCCGAGCCGAGCGCGGCTACTATTACGACAACAATAATTGATGTGCTCGACGAGATAATCACACGCGGTTTGTTCTGTGGTTTTCGCCCGGAGGGTGCACGATGGTAGCCAGGCGTTTCAACGCCTGGTAACTTCTTACCCTGTTTTCACCGTCCGGAGGACGGGCGAGACATTGCTGTTCCGAGAATCGTGCGTCCACCCGACGCCCACAAAAAATTAAAAAGTGCACCCGGGGAAAAGACGGGCAAACAAAGATCCACCCACGGGCGAAAAACACACGCAAAACCCCCGGGGATTAAAACGGCCAGCCCCTC
>JANNLP010000775.1:0-3707 GCA_031396905.1 Gemmataceae bacterium | reverse complement strand
CAGTTGACCGCTCACCGACAAGATGGAATCGCGCACCTCCTCGGCCGACAGCCGCCGCATCGGAAAACGCCAGAACAGATGGTCGGCCGGGTCGGCTTTCAACGCCGCTTCGTTGCCGCGCGACGACATGCGATATGTGTTTGAAATCAGAATCGACTTGTGCATTTGTTTGACGGACCAGCCTTGGCGCACAAATTCGGTCGCCAGCCAATCGAGCAGTTCCGGATGTGTTGGCTTGTCGCCGAATTTGCCGAAGTCGTTGGTGCTGGCGACGATCCCGCGACCAAAGTGCCAATGCCAGATGCGATTGGCCATGACCCGCGCTGTCAGTGGATTGCCTGGCGAAATAATCCAATCAGCCAGCGCCGTGCGCCGCCCGGATGTTTTCGCATCTGTCGCCGCTTCAACAATCGTGGGATCCGGTGCGTTCAAGACCTTCGGGAAGCCCGGCGTCACGACGGCCGCATTGGCGTGCGGATTACCGCGGATGAGCACATGCGTGGCCGGCGGTCGAGCCATGCAGTTGTTGACGCTTAGCGCCAGTTCCCGATGCGGCTCCGGCTTCTTGCGCAACTCATCGAGTTTTTTGCGCAACTTGACGTATTGCTCCTTCGCATCCGCTTCGAGGAACTCGGGCACTTTCTTGACCACTTCCTCGCGCTTGCCGTCCTGCACTTTGAGTTGATCGGCCGGCGTCATCTTGCCGATGGCCGCGTCCTCCAGCGGCTTCATTTCCTGCCGCAACTCGTCGCGCTGGGCCTGCCGCTCTGCCAACTCGGCTTCGTACAGTTTGCGCTGCTCGGGCGGTGAAATGTCGGTCAGGTTGAACTTGGAACGCACGTCGCGGTTGTCGCTGAACGGCCGAATGTCGCGGAAGAACGCCACCATGCGGTAATAATCCGATTGCGGCAACGGGTCGATCTTATGATCATGGCACCGGCAACAATTCAACGTCATGCCGAGAAACACTTGGCCTGTTGTGGCCACGATGTCGTCGTAGCCATCAAATAGTGCTTGCTGCGGGTCAACCGGCTCATCATCCCAAAGACCCAGGCGATAATAGCCGGTAGCGATGATGCCATCGTTGCCCGCCTCAGGCAATTCATCGCCGGCAAGTTGTTCACGAATGAAACGGTCATACGGCTTGTCGCTGTTGAAACTGCGGATGACGTAGTCACGGTAACGCCACACGAACGGCTTAGGACCATCGCGCTCATACCCGTTGGTCTCGGCATAGCGCACGACATCCAGCCAATGCCGGCCCCAGCGCTCGCCATAATGCGGACTCGCTAACAGGCGGTCGACCAGCAACTCGATCCGGGCATTGACATTGGCGACAGGTGAGTTGACGAATGCATCTATCTCCTCGGGCGTCGGCGGTAATCCCGTGAGATCGTAAGTGATGCGGCGCATGAAAGCGACGAGGTCGGCTGGCGGATTTGGTGACAGACCCTTTGCTTCAAGCTTGGCGAGGATGAACGAATCGATGGGATTGCGTACCCAAGCACTGTTCTTGACCGCCGGTGGCGTCGGTCGCTTGAGGGGTTGATACGCCCAATAATCCTTGCCATCGGCAATCGGTTTCGGCGCGTGGGCCGGCTTACTAGTTGCAGTGTCGGTCATCGGCAGGCCGGCTTTGACCCAACGAGTGAGAACGTCAATATCTTTCTGAGCCAACTTGCCGCTCGGCGGCATCTTCACATCGCCGGTGTATTGCAATGCGTGAAGCAACAGACTTTCATCCGGTTTTTGCAGCGACACGGCGGGGCCGCTGTCGCCACCAGTCAGCACATCAGCGCGACTCGTGAGCCGCAGGCCGCCTTTGATCTTGGCTTCGCCGCCGTGGCATTTCAGGCAGTGCGCCTGCAGCACCGGCATGACTTCCTTGTCGTAAAAGTCCGGTGGCTCGGCAACCAGCAATCCGAAAAGTGCAAACAGCGCGTTCATTTGGCCATCCCGTTTGATTCGTCACTGTTCTTGCGACGCAAGCGGCGCAGCACGGGCGGCAATGCGATGACGGCGATTACAGCAAAAGACGTTGGGTCGGTCGGGAATGGAGCGGCCACGTATTCAATGATCGGCGGGCGTTTCAATTCGCCTTGATCCGCACTTCGGACGAACGTGACATCGGCCGGAGCTTTTCGATATTGCCAATCATCCTCAAACTCGGTCAGGAAGCAATTGGCTGGGGCTGTTCCATCGGGAAGCTTCAGCGAGGCCAACAGTTGCTTTCGACTGTCGGCCGAAATTTTACCTGCCCATACGGCCTTGCCCGTCCATTGCGTTTCCGGAGTCAACGTGCCTTCGTAACGACTGTCGGATACCATGTAGATTCGCAACAAACGTCTCTTCGCATTAAGTGCTTTAGCGGCATCTTGGGTGTCCGGTTCGCGATAAGGAAACAACGGCCGATCCGTCTTGAAGCTCATTCGCAAGGCCGAAGCTGACAAATCCTTGCGGTCTTTGGCGTCGCGATCTTTGGCGACCTTCATGGCTGTGATGATCCAACCTTGATCGACATACGGCTTGGCCCAGGCTTCCACTTCCGGGGAAAACGCATAGCCATTTTCTCGTAGCCATTTCGTCAATGCTACAGCCGACTTGGCCTCCAATACCGCTGCGTCGAATCCCGCAACCAGTTTTTTCTCAAGGACTTTCACATCCGCTTTACTCTCAACCGTCGGGCGTGCTGTGTCTGAACAGCCCCAGCCGCCGCGCGGTCGCGGCTTCTTGATGACTTCCGGCTCCGTCAACTTGCGCAACTGCGCGAACGCCTCGTTGCCCGATTCGTCCAGAGTCGGTTGTGTCGGCGAAGGAACCAGAAAACCAAAATCGTCGGCGTCACTCTTGAATGAAGCCTGGCGAACAAAATGTTGCGTCCTGGTCGCCGGGTCCCAGAGGAGTATGACGGTTTGATCCGCATTGACCACCGGCTTGCCCGATGGTGGCGCGGGACAGCACGCTGTCATAGGAGCGGCAAGCAATGCTACGATGACGATGGCCTGAAAAAGGAGTTCCTTGTTGCGCGGAATCGACATGGCAATGCTCCTTCGACAATGGCGAAAAGCTCGTCGGCCCTGTGGGCTATCTTAGCGTTATGGACCGGCAATGCACAAGCACGCATCGTTTTCTATGCGAGTCCATAACCTTTCCGAATGCCGCGACTTCGCTTTGATCGGAATGAACTTGCCGGCAGCTTCGGCGACCTGGGCACCGACTTGCCGTTACTCGTCGGATTGATCCCGGCTGCCAATCTGGACCCGTGCGGTGTTCTCGTCACTTATGGCGTGCTGCAAATCCTGACCGGGCTGGTCTACGGCTTGCCCATGTCGGTGCAACCGCTCAAGGCGATGGCGGTGCTCGTCATCACGCACAACATAACGGCCCCGGTGCTGCACGGCGCGGGCTTAGCCATCGGCGTCATCATGCTGGTGCTGGCGGTGACCGGGTTGCTGGAAAAACTTGCCCGCGCGGTGCCAAGGTGCGTAGTGCGCGGATTGCAAATGGGGTTGGGGCTGCAATTGGCCCAATTGGCGCTACGTGATTTTGTGCCGGCGCACGGTAATACTGGTTACATCGTGGCAGCGGTCGGCTTTGCGGTGATGGTGGCGCTCGCGGGGAATCGGCGGCTGCCGGCGGGGTTGGTGCTGATCTTGTTTGGTTTGGCGTATGCGCTGTTGGATCGGGTAGAGGCGACTTCGATTTTG
>JANNLP010000757.1:0-2254 GCA_031396905.1 Gemmataceae bacterium | reverse complement strand
CCGCTCCGTTCAGTCCCGAAGAGCGTGAGCGGATGCAGAGCTACATGGACGAAATCTACGACGTATTCAAAGGCCACGTGAAAGCAATCCGCGGCGATCGGCTGAAGAAGCCGATTGACGAGCTCGCCGGCGGCCGGGTTTACACCGGCAAGCAAGCTCTGGAACTCGGTCTGGTGGACAAGATCGGCACGATGCACGATGCTGTCCGCTACGTAGCGGAGCAAGCCAAGGTCACGGACTACGACGTCCGCGTGGTGCCGGAGCCGAAGAACTTCATCGAGCAAATCATGGAGGCGGCCGGCGGCGGCAAGAACGATCCGAAACGGTTGGACGCGACGACGCCGCGGTTGCGAATGACCGGCCCATCGCTCGTTGATTTGGCCGCGCCGCACTTGCAACATCTTGATCCGCAGCGCGTGCGCTTGATCCGCACGTCACTCCGGCAGTTGCAAACGCTGCATCAGGAAGGCGTCTGTTTCATCATGCCTGAGATGTTGATTCCGCGATAAGAGATTTGTGAAGACAAAGTGCGGCCCGCAGGCGATTGTCTGCGGGCCGTTTTGTTGAGCGTTCACGCCGGGTCGTAACCGCCTTCGTTCCACGGGTGACAACGACAGATGCGTTTGGTGCCGCGCCAGATTCCGGCGGCAGGGCCGTACTTGCGGACGGCGTCGATGGTGTATTGGCTGCAACTCGGTTGAAAGCGACACTTCGGCCCGAGAAACGGACTGATGCAAAGCTGATAAGTTCGCACAACGGCGATCAACAACCACGAAAGCCAATCACGGAGCCGCTTCATCGGTGGCACTCCGAAATGGTTTGGCACGAGCCGTGATGTTGGCGATCATTCGCGGCACAATCACCATCAATTTATCCAGCGGCGGCAAGTCAGGTGATCGCGGCACGAAGACAAGATCGTAGCCCACGGCCACGGTTGACTTGGTCAGGCGATACGCCTCACGCAGCACACGCTTGGTGCGGTTTCGCTTGACGGCGTTGCCGATGTGCTTCTTCGAGACGGAGAAACCCACGCGGTTCCACTCGAGGCCATTGGCCAACGCATAGATGATCAATGCGCCCTCGGCTGCCGAGCAACGTGCCTCGTACACCCGGCGAAAATCAGCAGGCAGTCGCAAGTGTTCACGAGGGCGGAAGCGGTTTGATGCCATCATTATCTTCAGTTTACGGTTCGACCGGTGATCGTAGGGCGGGGCGGGTTTCTTTCATGGCTACTTCAAGGCGATCCAACATGACTTGCGGTCGTGTCTCGACTAATAGTAACTCACGATGATCGGATCGGACGAACCCTTGTCGCACTTGCAGATCGAGAAACTCTAAAAGTGGCGTGAAATAATTGTCCACGTTCAACATGCCGACGGGTTTGTTGTGGATGCGAAGTTGTGCCCAGGTGAGAGTCTCGAAGGTCTCATCGAGCGTGCCGAAGCCGCCGGGCAGGGCGACGAATGCGTCGGAAAGATCGGCCATCAGGGCTTTGCGTTCATGCATTGACTTGACCACGTGCAACTGCGTCAGGCGTGAATGAGCGATTTCCAAGCCCGCGAGCGCCCCGGGAATGACTCCAATGACTTGGCCACCTGCGGCGAGAGCGGCATCAGCGATCACGCCCATGAGGCCGATGTTGCCGCCGCCGTAGACTAGTTCGTGGTCGGCGCTGGCCAACAGCGTGGCAAAGTCGCGGGCGGCCTGTTGGTAAACTGGGTTGTTGCCGAACTTGGAGCCGCAAAAGACGCAAATCCGCATGGCCGTTCCTTTTCATTGATGACCTTCGCTGTTAGAGTGAGAGAAGTTGCGCGGGTCGGCGAGGGCTTGGACTTGGAAATATTCCTGGAGAAACACTCGGGCGAACTGCTGATCTTCGTGATGGCCATTTTGCTGGTCGGTACACTGCTGATCGTGGTGCCGCAACTTCTGCGGCACAATCACAAGGTCAGCGAGATGCGGCACTCCGAGCACATCAAAGCGGTCGAGTGCGGACAGTCGCTGCCGCCCTTCGACGTGCGCAGCCGAATGGCGGGGCGGACGGCGGCACTGGTGCCGATGGTGTCGGTGATCTGCGCGGCAACGGTTACCAGCTTTCTGGTTGCCTATCGCTCGGAATCGCTCTTCAGCGTGACTGTGGCAGTGTGGGCTGTGGCTGGATTGGTGAGCCTCGCGGCGGTCACTGGTGGCGTGGCGCTGCTCGGTCGCCTCGCGCAACTGGATGCCGGTCTCGCCGAAGAAGAAGACGAAGAAG
>JANNLP010000745.1:0-3960 GCA_031396905.1 Gemmataceae bacterium | reverse complement strand
GCTCGCTTTGCAATTCGTGATCGTCACCTGATTCAATTCCAATTGCTGCCCATTGGTGTAGATGCCGCCGCCGTCACCGCTTGTCATACAGTTGCTGATTGTCACTTGATTCAATGACAGCGATTCGTCGCCGACGACGATCCCACCGCCGTTGCTCGCACCGGAGTTGCCATTGGCGAGATTCAATCGGCTCATCGAAATGGCCGCGTTGTTCGGTGCGTCAATCGTGTTGAATAGTCGACTCGTGCCACCCGCATCAAGAGTCAACTCCGCCGACGGCCCCACGATATTCACGGCGTCGGAGATCGACAATTCGCCGCCGGTCAGCGTAATCGTCTTGGCCGTGGCGAAGAACACCGGGTCGAACGTGATCGTATCGGTACCGGGGATGGCGTTGGCATCAATGATTGCCTGCCGCAGACTTCCCGGCCCGCTGTCGTCGGCGGTGATCACCACCAAATTGAGCTGGTTCTCGTACGCTCCAATATCGGTCTGGGCGCCGGAAGTGCGCACAAACCCGGCGCCGCGCTGGTCGAACGCCAGGGCCGACGGGTTGCTGCCGGCACCGATGCACGGGCTGGCGACCAACAGAGCGTGGGTCTTCGTCGGTCCGCCGTTGAAGGCGAGCGGTCCGAGTTTGAAGTCAGCGCCCAACAGCGCGATCGTAGCCGCGTCGGGGCTGAACTTGGCCACGCCTGCCGAGCTGCCGATGGCGCTGAACTTGGCAGTCACTGCGCCCGTGAACAAATAGCCATCGAACAGGTCCTGGTTGCTGTTGGCCGTGGCCGTGTTGCCGCTGACGATGCAGGATTCCAGACTTAGTTTACTTCCGTAATAGCCGTAATAGGGATGAGTGACGCCAGTCCCCGCGATGCCGCCGCCGCCTTTCGACCCCTCGGCCGTGTTGCCCGTGATCGTACTGTTCTCAATGATGACTCCGCTGCGGGTTGCAAGTGCCAGCAGGCCGCCGCCGTTCCCCAGCGTCGTATTACTGGAAATCGTGCTGTTTCGAACGACCAACGCGCCGGCCGCGTTGGGGCCCGCGATCATGATTCCACCGCCACCGCCGATACCGTTGGCTTGGTTGCCGCTGACCGTGCTATCTTCAATCAGGAACGCGGCATAACCGGAGGCCGAAGCGCCGCCTCCATTCCGGGTCGCGATGTTACCGGAGATCGTCGATCGCCGAATGGTGATAGACGTACCCCCAAAACCCCCGTAGATCGCGCCGCCGTCCCGGCCGGCGCTGTTGCCTGAAATGATGCTGTCTTCCATGAGGAGCTTGGCGGCACCCGGGGCTCCAATAGCGACCGCTCCCCCATCGGTCGTGGCCTCGTTGCCGACCAAGACGCAATTGCGCAACGTCACGCTTTCGTCGCCGATGCGAATCGCCCCGCCGTGATCGGCCGCCTTTCCTCCCGTCAGCGTTAGACCTTCGAACACGATGACTGCCCCAGTGGCGGCAGCAGATGCATTGAAAACCCGAGAGGCATTGTTGCCGCTGACTGTCACCAGAGATGGGCCCGGACCGTTGATTGAGACGGCGTTGGCTATCTGTATTTCCCCGCTGGTCAGCGAAATGGTTTTGGCCGTGGCGAAGAACGCGGGGTCGAACGTGACGGTATCAGCGCCGAGTATGGCGTTGGAATCGAGAATCACCTGCCGCAGGCTGCCGGGCCCGCTGTCGGCGTCGGTAGTCACTACGAAAATGCGCTGGTGCTCGAAGGCCCCAATATCGACCTTGCCGCCTGCAGTACGCACAAAGCCGTTGCCGCGCTGGTCGAATGTCACCGCCGCCGGATTGGACCCCGCGTCGATGGCCGCACTGCCGGTTAATAGTGCGTGGGTCATTGTCGGTCCGCCGTTGTCAGCCAGCGGGCCGAGCTTGAGATTCGGATTGCCGATCAGGTTGCCGCCGAGGTCAGAAAATGTCGTGATGCCGCTGATCGACCCGATCGCGCAGTTACTGCACGCGATTGTCTTCGCTGTCTTGATGTCGGGCCCGTTCGAGGCGGTGTTGCCCTGAACGATGGTGCTTTCCAAGGAAATGCCGCCGCCGCCGCTATAGAAGTAGATGCCTCCGCCATCGCCCGCGGCGGAATTGCCAGTGATCGTGCTGTTCTGCACCACCAGCGTACCGGTCAGATTGTAAAGTGACACGCCGCCGCCGCCGTATTTGCCGGCTGTGTTCCCCGAAATGGTGCTGTTACGGATGGTCAAGGCGCCTGCGGCAAAGGGGCCGCCCGCCAAGACGCCGCCGCTCGAGCCATTGGTGGCCATATTCCCCGAGACCGTGCTACTGTCAATCAGCAAATAGTTCCTGGCATAGAGACCCGCACCATTATAATAGGCTGTGTTGCCCGATACCGTGCACCGGATCAAGACGGTTTTCGCCCCGATACCGGGCACCATGATCGCCCCGACATGGGTCGTCGCGGAATTGTTGAGAAAGTTGCTATCGATCGCCGTCAGCGATCCGCCCGCAGCCAAATACACCGCTCCGCCATAATTGGCGGTGTTGCCCGTGAGCACGCAGTTCGCGAGCGAGATGGCTTCATCCGAGCCGAACACGGCGCCACCACTATTCGCGGTTTTGCCGCCTGTCAGCGTCATTCCCGAAATGCCGATCGGGGTCGCCGCAGGCGCGGACGACGTGTTGAAGATGCGGCTGTTATTGTTGGCATTGACGGTGAGCAAACCGGGCCCCGGGCCTGTGACCGTGACCGAGTCGGTGACAACCAATTCACCCGTGGTGAGCGTGATGGTTTTGGCACTGCTGAATGTCGCCGGATCGAAGTCGATCGAATCCGCCCCGGCCAGGTTGTTGGCGGCGATGACGGCCTGACGGAGCGAGCCGCCGCCGGCGTCAAGAGTGTTGACGACCGTGAACACCGCCGGCACGCACCGGTCTTCGAGGGCATTTAGCATCAATCGCCGGCGGACCGGGGCACTGCGAGAGGCGACCGGACGGGATAGAAAACGCGACCAACGTGACATGACTGTAGCTCCTGAATCGATGCGAAGGTTGCCCTCCCTTGATAAGGAATGTCCGTTCCGGATAGGTCGAGTACAAGAAATTGGAATTTATTTCAGTCGGGACGAGAAATGGCGGTAAAAGCCCGCATTTCGGCCCGCGCTTCCTGCCGGGCGACCACCAACTCGTGCCACATGCACCGGGGCATTCCGCCTCGATCCGCCCGGTTTTGTTCCCACCAGGTTTCCGCCTGCTTCAAGTAGTTCGCGGCTGCCGATCGGTCGCCGTCGCGGGCTGAAGCCAGGGTCAGGTAATACCAATTAAAGCCTCGGTGCATGACTTCGCCGGCCGCCACGGCATCCTCAAGTGCCGTCCGCGCATCGGCGAAACGGCCTAGCCGCAATAATGCCAGGCCGATCGTCGATCGTGGAAAGGTTCGAGACGGGTCCAGTGCGACGGCGCGTCGGGCTTCTTCCAGAGCACGGGTCGCGTCAAACCACGGCGCCGGGGCGGTGACCCGGATTCGCGACAAAAGTCGCAGCGCGAGGACCTGTTTTGGGTCGAGGCGGACGGCCTCATCCAGGCAAACGATGGCGGGCCCGAGCTTGCCCCGGTCATAGAACGCGAACCCCTCGTAACAGAAACTCAGGACCCGTTGTTCATCTCTTTCTGCGACATCGGATCGACTTTGTCGTTGTTTCGCTGCCGCGAGAAGCAACTCGGAGATGTCGCGGAATTGGTGGTCGTTCGAGGCGACAACAAAATGACTCTCGGCCGTCTGCCAATTTTTGCGGTCGAGCGCGGCCAGACCCAGTTCATACGACGCCTCGGCATCTGAAGGACATTGACGCTTGATCTCGGCAAAACAAACAATTGCCGATTCATGCAATCCCATGCGATTCGACAATCGGCCGATGCGACGGAGGCCTTCGGGCTTGCCTTCAGTAAGAGCGGTCCTGATTTCGGTGAGCATCCTCAGTCGTTCC
>JANNLP010000744.1:0-20270 GCA_031396905.1 Gemmataceae bacterium | reverse complement strand
TTGAAGTGTTACGGCTGCTCGCTCGATTGAGCTACCGTGGCCTGCCCCGCGATCATCCCAAACTGCAACTTGCCCGTTGTCAGTCCCTGTCCATCACCTCCCACCAGCCGATGCCCATCCATACCGACGGCGAGTTGTTCTGCCAGTCGGCCGATGATGTGCGGGAAATCGAAATTGAAATGTTGCCAAGGCGTTTGGCAGTGCAATTCGGATTGGGCTGAGACAATCTCCGAAGGCTTGAAAACACCCCATACAATGAGTCGGTTAGATATGGCTTACACCGCAAACACCAGCGGAGATGCATCATGGACAATGCCAAGATCGAACCCGTGATCCTGCCCGATGTGTTTGATCCGACGACACCGATCACGGACTTGATTCCGCCAGTTCCGGAAGACAACCCGGCCGACGAACAGCCCGAACCCAGCCCGGACACGGGTAAAACGCAGCCGCAGAAACAGCCGCAGACCGAACCGCTCAATCCCGATAAAGACACGGACATCGGCGGTGGCGACTAGCGGAACACGACGGCGTGACAGCGGGTCATTTTGAAAATGAAAGCAGACAAATCGACGGTTTATATAACTCGATAGTGGCGCAATGCAATGACAAGCGGAGTGAATGCGAGCACCGCAAGACCTAAAAACATCAATCCAGCCTGCCGATTCTCTTCAGCACTGGTATCAGCAAGTATGCCGATAAGTCCAAACAGACCAGCAAACAGGCATGGCACACCCGCGATGGCCGCAAAGAGAGCAATTGTCGTCGCGATCACGCCAAGCCATCGCATATTGACGCCCTCTTGCATTTGAATGCGTCTCCGCCCAAGTTAGCATTACGCAAATGCGGTCACGAATACCACTCGGCCGATCTTTCCAACTAACCCACTACCCGGCGGCTTGGTTTGCGCCACACCCGCTCGGGGTGTCCCTCTGTTCTTTGGCATAACCAGCGACTACATACACGAGTGATTCGGCTTCACGTATCATCGTTTTCGCCCGGAGGGCGCTCGTTCGTAGCCAGGCGTTTCGACGCCTGGTCGCATTTGCAATTAGGCTTTGCGTCCGGAGGACGCACGAACGCTGGCGACACTGGTGTTCGCGCGTCCTCCGGACGCTAGAGGTTATTGGATGGTTCTCCAGGCGTTGAAACGCCTGGCTACCATCGTGCGCCCTCCGGGCGAAAACCGGGGATGGACATTCATTGCCAAAATCCAGAGGCACGCTCACCCTCTCATACCAACTTGTTCCGACCCCGTCGGCGTCGTATTCCTATCCTTGGCCCGCTTAATCACAAGGATAAATCAGCATGTTACGCACCGCTTCCGCAGTATGGCAGGGGACGCTCAAAGAAGGTACCGGATCGCTCACGTCGCCCAGCGGCGTATTCAAGGCGACACCCTATTCATTCAAGTCACGATTCGGCGAAGGCAGCGAAACCAATCCCGAGGAGCTTATCGCCGCTGCCCATGCCGGCTGCTTCTCGATGGCATTGTCAAACATCCTGGGCAAAGAGAATCTCACGCCCGAAAAGATTGCCACCACCGCCAACCTGACGCTCGAACAAGTCAACGGCGCGTGGACGATCACGACCATCCACCTTGATCTCACCGCCAAAGTCCCCGGCATCGACCAGGCCAAACTGGAAACCGCCGCCAACGACGCCAAAGCCAATTGCCCGGTATCACGCGTGCTGAACGCCAAGATCACGATGACGGCGAAGCTGGAAGCGTAAGCGATTCAATTCGCGCGCGAGCGCATCTGCATCATCAATGCCGCCGCCGGGAATCGCATGACCCGGCGGCGGCATTTGCCGTTTTCCGCCTTTGCCCCAAAGGGGATATCGTTAATAGCCAGGGGTGGTGGCTTAGCGGAACCCCTGGTCGGAAGCGACCCCATCCGGACTCTGCCCCAACGGGGCCATCGTTAATAGCCAGGGGTGGAGGCTTTGCGGAACCCCTGGTCGCCTGGCCCACCCCCACCATTCTAACCCCAACGGGGTGACCGAACCGAGAGACATACCATGCCGCAGTCTTTTGCCGCGATGCATGTGCATTTGGTGTTCTCCACCAAAAACCGCCAACCGAATATCCGCGCGGAATGGACGAAACGCCTGCATGCGTACATCGGCGGCATCGTCGAACAACGGCGAGGCGTATTATTGGCCGCCGGCGGTATGCCGGATCATCGACATCTATTGGTATCACTCGGTCGTGAATGGTCGTTGGCCGATTGGCTCCGCGACGTTAAGGCCGGTTCTTCGAAATGGATTCATGACACATTTGATCCCGAGCACACGTTCGCCTGGCAAATCGGATACGGCGCGTTTTCGGTATCGCAATCGAATCTCGGCGCGGTGAAGCAGTACATTGCCGATCAAGTGAAGCATCATCAAACGATGTCATACCAGGATGAGTTTCGCGAGTTGTTACGCAAACACGATATGGAATGGGACGAGCGCTACGTGTGGGATTGATCGATCGGTCACCCCGTTGGGGTTTAGATGAGGGGTTGGGCCAGGCCACCAGGGGTTCCGCAAAGCCTCCACCCCTGGCTATTAACGACGGCCCCGTTGGGGCCAAGAACGTGCATGTCAATCGCGGATATCAATGCAAGTTGTTACAGTTTCCGAAGTACCGTAATTCCGCGCTCATTTCGGCCTAGGACACGTGCCGTCCAATCGAAACTGCCCCAAAGGGGCAATCGTTAATAGCCAGGGGTGGAGGCTTTGCGGAACCCCTGGTCGGAAGCGACCCCATCCGGACTTTGCCCCAAAGGGGCAATCGTTAATAGCCAGGGGTGGAGGCTCTGCGGAACCCCTGGTGGTTAGCGACGTCAACCCTTCGTAACCCCAACGGGGTGATCGAACACGTGATCACCAGAACTTCCACCAGGGCCTCTCGATTGCCAACGGATCGCGACCCGCACGCCGCTCAATCACACGTTGGTGTCTTGCTTTTTCTTCTTCGTCGGTCGGCACAGTTCCATCGAACTGCGTGGCACCTTTCGATACTAGCAAGTGGAATACTGGAGTGTACTTATCCCAATCCATGAGAGCTTGCGCCTGCATTACCAGATCAAGGGCCTTCTTACAGTACATGCTCGCCGCTGGCTCCTGCGCGATCAGGTTTGGGTCGGCACCCATGTCGAGTAATACCTGAACCATCTCAACATTTCCGCCTAGGCTAGCCGAAAAAATGGCCGACGCTCCGTCGTCGCAACGAGCGTTGACATCGACGCCAGCCTGAATCAATTGCCGCACCTCGCCGGTGTCACCCGAGGAAACGGCGTTAAGCAGTTGGTCTTCCAGGGCAATTCTCCAGTGTCCACACAAAGCTCACGCGCTAGGGGCGACGAAAGGGCGCCGTCGCGCTCCCAGAGATTCCGTCATACGACGCCGCGTCAGCGCTGAGCAGGTGTAAAAACTCGCGCTCGCTCACCGGGCGCTCTCTGGATTGTCGTGACCACTTACGGGTTCGGTCCCTGTCCACCTTTGGCCATTCCAGTGTCGCAGTTCAATGGACTCGCCTTCTGACAAATAGCCCGATTCGGAGTTGGGAGCATCTGAGATCCAAACATCTTTGATCTCGCCCCCGACGCGCAGTATTGCAATGACTGACCGGTTACCAAGTAAGTCTTGCACAAACTGATTGACAGCTTCGTACGTAGTGGTGCCAGCTAGGGCAGCCAGTAAATCCGCGTGGGTATGCCACGCAAAGCCATCAAAACCCAGCGCGACATCACCGTCGTATTCAGTCGTGACGACGAACCGAAGGATTCCATCCGGGCTCTCGTACGCGCGGCCACTCACCATATGCCGACTGCAACATTGAATTGGCCGCCCCGCGCGACCTATCTCGGCATGGTACACGCTTCCTCCGATAGGCGATAACCGACTTTGACTTCCGCCACACTGCCGCCGATGATGCATTCGTGGCCGTGTGCTCCCACGCAAACTCGTAGCCGCATTCGCCAGAATGCGGAGGCACTCCTCACGGCCTACCTCAGGCGGAATTCTGGCGAATTCCGCTACGGGCACTTGACCTTTTACTGTAAGCGTGTATACTATCATCGTATCGGCGCGACACGCCGGTGCACTGCGATGTTCTCGCCAGACTCGGAACCAGTTTGGCTGGCACATCGATCGCGCGGATGGCTTGCCGTCTGTCTGCGCGATGATTGATTCGACAGCGGCTGTTGGCGTTCATGGCTTGCGCGGCATTGGTTCCGTGCGTGTGAATCGTGAACGATCAACAACGAGTACACGATGCACTCGCGCTGATGTTGAGTGACGGCTAGCAAACGGGTTGAAAGGCGATGCGACGGGATGTGTCGATCCGGCGAAAATGTCGCGGAACGATGAACTCACTGGACGCTGCTCTCGCCATGCGACAAATCGGGCAGGTGCTAACGCGCTCGCTCGGTGTAGTCGGGCCAGCTTCTTGACGCTGGCTCGATGCGCCACTTGCTCGCGAACCGGGCATTTGGTGTTGAGTTCTCTTCGGGTTGGGCATCAGTCTTGCTTCTCCCACACAGGGAGGAGCAGGGGAGAGTTTCAAGAACTACCTCCCTAGCCTCTCCTTAACCGGGAGGCAGATGATCAACACAACCTGATGCCTAGGCCTGCCCTCGGGGCAGTATCCTCACGATCCCCGCAAAGGAAGGATTGTGCTTGCCGACCCCCTCGGGGCGCTCGGTCATGGGTTGATCTCCTCAACCTGTGTGTTCCCGTCCGCATTGCTTTTCCTGTGTGTGCGCCTGCGCGCGCATAGCCGGCATCGCCAGCATGGATCGTCGCGAGAGTGTATATCCGCTGGTTGAATGTGAACGTGATTGTCGCGGCCATTTCCGGCCGCCCGGATCGGCAATCAAAACCAGGCGAGTGGAATCCGCCGCAACAGCCGGTCCCATGACCGGCTCCATCAAGGTGACGTATGACAAACTATCAAATCGCCGGCCGCTTATTCTCGGCCCGCTTCGGCTCAACACCGACAAAACAGCCGCCGAGGAAGCAGAACGCAATGGCGGCCGCAACCAGTGTTGGATCCTCGTTTGCCACTGCCGCTTCGTGCTCAGGTGCGGCCGTTGTAGCCACAGCGGCTGATTGGCGAGCAACTGGCGTCCCAGTTTGTTTGCGACTGACGGTGCGAACGCCGGTCACGGAAGTCGCCGGCGTTACACTGACCGCACCGGCAGGTGGGCCACCGGGCACCGGTTCGCCAGGCAAGGCAGGTACCGGAGCAGCATCAGTTTCCGTGGTGCCGTTGCTGTGGCGAATTGACTGGTCCCACGATGTATACGTGCTGGCAGTAGAAGGAGCGACCAGCACCGGCGGCACGGCAACTTCACGATTGACATCCTGTTCGCCAACGGTCGTCGGTACTTGCGACGGCGTTGCGTTGAGAATGAAGAACGCTCGTGCGGCATTCTGCTGTGCGACACCCGCCAGAATCAACGCCTGCGTAGCATCACGCGCTGGTGGCGGCGTCGCGGCGGTCCTTCGGGTCAAAGTTGGCGTCGTGAATTGCATGGGACCCATCACGACCGTGGCCTGTTCCGTAGGCTGCATGGCCAACTGCGAGATCACGCTCGCTGCTTTCGGACTGCCGACGCCGGTCGCCAAGTCAAATCCCTTTGCCGCCGCGATGCCGTTGCTGCCGGTGACAACATCGTTGAAGGCATCGCTGGTCACCGATTTCACGGCCATGCGAATGTTGCCAATGGGAGTAACGCCGTCGGCCGCGCGCACTTCATTGGCCAGCGCTACCAAGCCGGCCCATTGCGGAGCACCCGCACTGGTGCCACCCACGCGGAACCAGCCGGTCCGACCTTTGGCGTCCGGCATGCTGTTGTACACGAGGAAGCCGCTGCCGGGATCGGCAGCATATGCCACGTCGGGTACGGCACGAGCGCCGGTGGCAATGTCGGTATAGGTGCGACTGTAGCCGCCACCGCTGCCGCTCCACGCAGTTTCGCCCGCGTAGTTGCCGGTCGCATCGACGGTAAGCTTGGTACCGCCCACCGCTAACACACTTGGGACCGATGCTGGCCAACTGACACCTGCCGCCGCACCATCATCACCGGAAGCCGCGATAAAGGAAACCGGGCTATGCCCCACTGGAGTGGAAAAGATGCTGTCGAAACGTCGCTGGCCGACGAACTCACTGGTACCCCAGCTCATGGACACCACGGACACGCCAGCTTGGCGCCGCGCGAAATCGACAGCGTTCATCATGTCATCGACACTGTCCGAACCGGCTTGCACAAGGAGCAGATTGGCACGGGGTGCGATGGCATGAGCCCACTGCACGTCGAGCGCGGCTTCGGTGGCCCATGCCGCATTCGTCCTCGAAGTCGCACTGACAACACTAAACGACGGTGCATGTGGCAACCCGAACGCATCGTCGAATGCACGCAAATCGCTTTGGATGTACGGGTGATTAAACGCGGTCACGATCGCAATGGTTTGGCCGAAGCCGTCGCCCGGAGCATTGGCAATGTTGGACATGCCGAAGCCATAGGCATTGCGAATGATGGCCGGAGTCAACCCGATGAGTGCCCGAATGTCGAGCGCCGGCTCAATGGCAGTTTCATGCAATGCAGGCAGCACAGAGAGAGAGGCAGGCTGGTCGCGGCGTTCGAGTATTTCCAACCGCAACGGCCGCGTACTGCGACCGTAATTGTAGACCTGGCGATTGCGGCGAGCCGATGCGAGTAATCCAAACATGATGCCTCCGTCGGAAAAAAAAGGCGAGTGATGAAAATGTCCCATCAGACAGGCGTAGAACACATGATACACCAGTCGTCGCCGCAGATACAAGCGGTTGGCGCCGAAATTCCCATAAATGAGAGATTGCCCAAAGCCATCAATTCGACCCGATCAATGGATCGCTGGGCACTGCAGGCATGTAAGCCGATGTTTCGAGACCAGGCGGTACAAGCGGCGCTTCCGCGTCGGTCACATCCGTGGCCGGGAACGAACCACTGTCGGCAACAGGCAGCAATTCGCGAACAGCGTAACTCTCAAGATCAGCCAGTAACACACTCACGTCCTGATAACGTTCTTCGCGATTGCGGGCCAACATGCGATTGAAGATGACACCGAGTGCGGACGGCAATTCCGGCTCGACCTCCAACAGTTTCGGTGGATCGCCGTGCGATATGTTCCGCAACACGTCAGCGGGAGTGACGCCCTCGCAGGGCAGACGGCCCGTGAATACATGAAAAAAAGTCGAACCGAGCGAATAGACATCCGAGCGTTCGTCAATGTGTTCGCCACGGGCCTGCTCCGGCGACATGTAGTGCGGCGTGCCACGCACAGGTCGGCGGCCAGTGGTACCTTCGTCGGGATCGACATACTTAAACAAACCAAAGTCACCGAGTTTCACATTGCCCTCGACGGTCAACAACAAATTGTGCGGTTTGATGTCACGATGCAAGACACCGTTGTGATGCGCATAGCGCAGACCATCGAGCGCTTGCCGAAACCACCGTAGACCTAAGTCGGCCGGTGCCGGCCCGTGCTGGGCTACATAACGCGCGAGATCGCCGCCAGCTTGATACTCCATCGCGATCCAACCCAGGACGCCCGTGCCGCTGGGAATGGTGCCTGTCGCCAATACGGGCACGATATACGGGGATTGGAATTGAGCCAGGACCATTGCTTCGCGAGTGAACCGCGAGGCCAGTTCGTTGTCGGGACCACCCTCTTGACGGGCGATCTTCACCGCCACGGTGCGATCCAGGCTGAGTTGCGTAGCCAGATACACCTCGCTCATGCCGCCGCGGGCCAGCCGCTTTTCGAGACGATAGTCACCAAGCACTAGCCCCACTTGAGCACGTACCGACGGCGCACTACGTGGCAACTCCGAGCGGGCAGCTGTAGCCTGGGCATCGAGAAAGTTACCCGATGCCAGGTGAATGAACGCCGTCCGTAGTCGGTCGTGCAACCGTTCCGTCAGTTCTTCGGCCGGGTCGTCATTCGGGCCGCTGACGCGCAAGCGAATCACAGAACAATCCGGCTCGTCGTCATCGCTGGGATCGACATAGCTGGCGATTTGCAAATCTTCGAGATTGAAGCTGTCGGCCGCCAACGCCGTGGTAATGCAGGCAACCGTGCCAGCGTAGTTGATGCAGGCGACAATGATCTCGTACACCTGCGGCCCAAGGTTGCGCACGTCAAGCGACAACGGTTCGGTTGCGGATACATCCGCTAGCAAACGAATGTGGCGCGCGATGTCGGTGACGGCAAAGCGCTCGAAGTAAGCCGGCGGCATCCGGCGGATATGCCGTTCGACAAGCGCACCGTCCAACCCCGCACAATGTTGACGCAAGGCGTCGGTAAGATTCAGCATTCCCCTATTGTGCGGTTAGCTCGCCGGTTTTTCTACTATTGAGACACTGCAAGGCCGTTCAGAAAGAACCCGACACGACTGCGGAACGACCTGCCGCAGCTTATCAACCTCCGCCGGCTTCAAACCATTGTTGCGTAAGTCGATTCGTTCCAGGCGCATTGGCAAATCCGAGTTAGACAGTGCCGCAACAGCCGAAACATCAATGCAATTATCTTCCAAGTCAAGGTGAACAATGTGCTTCAAAGTTGTGCTTTCGCACAAATATCGTACGGCTTTGCTGGTCAGGCCACAATGTCCCAAGCGCAGTGTTCGCAGGTTTCCGAGATGCGGGCATGCCGCGAGTTTCGCCACGCCGGTGTCGCCAATAAATGTCCCTGTGAGGTGCAGCGCGCCTAAGTGGCTCAGCGCTGACAATCGCGTCAACTTGCGGACTTTCCTTGCAGCGCCGATCAGAGACACGCCGCGAATAGGTGCGATCTTAAAAACGTCATCAGCGAAGTCCAGGAATACTTCGGCTTGAATCACGAGGTGTTCGGGGAAGCCGCGGCGAAACCCGATCATGTAAGCCCAATCTACGAACGGCCCAGCCCACTTGCGGGCGTAAAGCTTCTCCAACTGCGCCATTCGGGCTGCCTTCTCCGGTTCGCCCACGTGATTCGACAATTGCAACCGGATAAATTCGCCGCGCGGGTCGCCACGGTCGTCAAGCCAGTCGGCATAAATCATCCGCGGCAAATCGTCGTCGGGTTCAGCACAAATGGCGGCAACAAACGGGTCCATGCACGATGCTCCATGATGTCACGCAACAATACCCGGTAACCCGAACCTAAGGGGCCGTTCACACCGATTGCACGGACTCCAGAGCAAGAAAGTTGGGACCGTCTTACGGATTTGTTGAAGTTGGCGCAAGCGGAGGATGGGAAATTGGCATAGGTGTTTGCGCGAGAGGTTTCCAGCTATGCTAAAAATGAAGGCTACAGATCCAGGCAGGGACTAGACAGTAAGGACATTATTGACCAAGCATGGCTGCCACACCCGCTATTTGGACCATCGGCGCTTTGCTGAACTGGACAGAGTCGTACTTTCGCGAACAGAAAACTGATTCGCCGCGGCTGGATGCTCAGGTATTGCTGGCTCATGCGGTCAACTGTCGCCGGACGGATTTGTATGTTCGCTTTGATGTTGAACCCACTGCCGAGCAGCGCACCACGTTCCGCGAGATGGTGAAAGCGCGGGCGGCTGGGATGCCGGTTGCATACCTGGTGGGAACGAAGGAATTCTACCTCCTGCCATTCATTGTGAACCAAGCCGTTCTCATTCCCCGGCCGGCGACCGAGACACTGGTGCTGGCAGCGCTCGAGGCGATTAAACCGCTTGCAACGCCGCGCGTATTGGATATCGGCACCGGCTCCGGCTGTATTGCCGTGACGATTGCGGCGCAAAACAAGGCCGCAAGAATTGTTGCGGTCGATGTTAGCCCGGGTGCATTGGCAATCGCCCAAAGTAATGCTGAGAAGCACAATGTCGCTGACCGCATCACATTCTTTGAAAGCGATCTGTTCTTCGCCGTGGGTTCTAACGCCAAGTTTGACGCCATTGTCAGCAATCCACCGTACATCGCGACGGCCGAGCTTCCCGAGTTGATGAAGGATGTGAAAGACCATGAGCCGGTCCTTGCTTTGAATGGGGGGGCGGATGGCTTTGCCGTCATCCATCGCATTGTCGAACAGGCAAGTGATTACCTAAATCCCGGCAGTTCGCTGTTGATCGAAGTCGGGATCGGGCAAGCGGACGATGCAGCACACAAGTTTGCGGCCGCCGGTTACACCGAAGTGATAGTACGCAAAGACGCCGATGGTGTTGCACGAGTTGTGTGCGGCAAAAAGTAAGGTGCGTGGAGGCATGGCGCAAGACACCATTAGCGGCATCAACTTTCGATAGTACACGTGTGACTGACGAGGAAGGTGCGTTCCGCAAAGCCTTCACACACTCTACCGTCCCGTAACTGCAACGAACAACGACTTTTGCATTACAGTGGCCGTCGTAACATGCGCCGCGACTTTTTCATCCGCGAAGTCCTCCGGCGAGGGCAGGCCAGTGTCGATCACCGTCCGCCAGGCACCGCCGTTGGGAGAGTTGGGCAATTGCACATTAAGTTCAACATCGCTGGCGTTGAAGAACATAAAGAAGTCGCAATCATCTTCACGGCCAGTCTGTTTGCCGTCGAGCATCAAGCCAATGGCATGGCTTTCGTGTCCGAAGTCGGGCGCGTCTGACATCGCCCCGTGCCAGGTGGCGTCGGCGGGAAGGCCAGTGCGATCAAGGACAGTGCCACGGAGAAACGTGCGGCGTCGCAGGGCAGAATGCCGTTTGCGAAATTGAATTAAGGCCCGAACAAAGTGCAAAAAGTCCTCGTTGGTTTGAGCTAGCGACCAATCGATCCAACTGATTTCGTTATCCTGGCACCAGGCGTTGTTGTTACCGTGTTGTGTGCGCAGAAACTCGTCGCCAGCGAGGATCATCGGCACGCCCTGGCTTAAGAGCAGCGTGGCCATCAGGTTCTTGGCCTGGCGGACGCGCAGTTTATTGATGGCCGGGTCTTTGGTCGGACCTTCAACGCCGTGGTTGTGGCTCCAGTTGGCGTCGGAGCCGTCGCGGTTGTTCTCGCCGTTAGCCTCATTGTGCTTATCGTTGTAGCTGACCAGATCCCAAAGCGTGAAGCCATCGTGGCAAGTAATGAAATTGATCGAATGTGTCGGTTTGCGGCCGGTCGCTTGATACAAATCCGCGCTGCCGCACAGCCGAGTTGCAAACGCGTTAACCGTACCCGGTTCACCCCGCCAGAAACGGCGGACATCGTCGCGATAATGACCGTTCCATTCGGACCAACGGCGGCCATAAGGAAACTGCCCGACCTGAAACAAGCCAGCCGCGTCCCAAGGTTCGGCAATCAATTTAGTGTCGGCGAGCAACGGATCCTCAACAATGGACTCAACCATCGGCGGTTCAATCAATACATGACCCTGCTGGTCGCGACCCAGCACTGACGCCAAGTCGAAGCGAAAACCATCCACGTGCATCCGTGCCACCCAATAGTGCAAACTGTCCATGATGAGTTCGCGCACTACTGGATGGTTGCAATTAAACGTATTGCCGCAACCGGAAAAGTTGCGATACGAGCCGTCCGGGGCCAGCATGTAATAGAGGGAGTTATCGAGGCCTCGAAACGAATATGTTCTACCAGTATCGTCACCTTCGCCGGTGTGGTTAAAGACGACATCAAGCACGACTTCAAGCCGCAAAGAATGGCACGCCTTGACGAGATCGCGAAATTCGTCGGCTTGACCATGACTTGGGCCACTCGCGGCGAACGCGGCATTCGGCGAGTTGAACGCGATGGTGTTGTAGCCCCAATAATTGAGATTGCTTCCCCCGGTTGCTGGATTGGTAAACCTGCATTCGCACTCGTCGAACTCGTGGACAGGCAGGAACTCGAGCGTCGTCACGCCAAGGTCATTGAGATACGGCAGTCTCTCAATTAGTCCCGTAAACGTGCCAGGATGTTGCACCTTGGCATTCTTGTGGCGAGTGAAGCCGCGCACGTGCAGTTCATACAGAATTGAATCTTCAGGCGGCACCAGTGGCGGACGGTCGTCGGCCCAATCGTAGTGCTTTGTGTGGGTGAACATGCTGCGTCGCGTCGAGACCCGCGCATCGTGATCGCGCGATTCTCCCCAAAGACCGGAACTGGATACCAATGTTGAAGCCGGATCAAGCAGCACGACGCTCGCATCGTAGCGATGTAATTGCCCCTTCGGGCCATCGACTCGCCAGCCGTAGCGAAAATCGGGCGGCAATCTGTTCACTGCGATGTGCCAGTGGTTTCCCGTGCGATGAACGAAAGGATCGAGCTGGATCTCGGCAAACGGCTTGTTGTCATCCGCAGGCGATAATACAAGTGTGACGGCGATGCCGTGCCGTGTCGGCAACACGAAGTTGACGCCGTGATGGTACGGTGTCGCGCCGAGGGGCAAAGGTCGTCCACGTTCTGTCACCAAGTTCATCGACATGGATTCTCGCAGGTCAATTGGGAAAGTGGAGTCATAGCGGCTGGCGGGTTCGCACTCAAGCGTCGAGAATTTTTATTGACAACTAGGCTGGAATCTCGCCGGTTGGCTGGTATGATACTGGCAGATTCCAGTCCCCGGCCCGGGGGCGGCCAGCATTACGAGACAACTTGTTGTCACGACCGGCACGCGGGAGCCGAAGGGTTCGGTTTCCACAACGTCGATCTCCTGACTTGATCCGCACTTTCGATGCTCAATATGCGGACGACTGGTCCCGAGGCAAGGAGAAGCTCGGGCTGACGTGCCTATCGTGAAGCCAGATTGAAAAATGACTTGAGGATGACATCATGGCAGTCGCTAAGAGCGACGAAGGCTCGGCCAAGACCGTTCGTCGCCGACCCTATACCCGCAAATCCACTGACACTTCCGAAATCAATGGTGTCGCCGAACCTGAGACACCGGTAGTCGAAGCGCCGCAGGCACCCGTGGTCCCCACCAAAGCTCCGGAACCTGAGGTATTGCCTGGGGCGACCGGCGGCCTGAGGCTCGATGACCTTTATCGCCTTTCGATGCCGAAATTGTTCGCCGTCGCCGAGCGAGAAGGTCTGCCAGAACACGCCGGTATCACCCGGGCGCAGCTCATCGTCGGAATCGTGCGCAAGCAAGTCGAGCGCGGTGAAGTCGTTCGCGGCTCCGGAACGCTCGAAGTGTTGCCCGATGGTTACGGTTTCTTGCGCAGCCAAGCCCACAACTACTTGGCATCACCTGAAGACATTTATGTTTCGCCAAGTCAGATTCGCCGTGTGGGTCTGCGCACGGGATTGATTGTTGAAGGGCCGATTCGCCTTCCCATTGAAGGACAAGACAATTTCGCCCTGATGCAAGTGGAGACCGTCAACAATCTGCCGAGCGAAAACCGACCCGCCAATACAGTTTTCGAAGACCTGACGCCGACGCATCCATGCCATCGGTTGCGCCTGGAAACAACTGGTGACGAACTGGCATGTCGCGTGTTTGATTTGGTCACACCCATCGGGAAAGGCCAGCGTGGATTGATCGTGTCGCCGCCGCGTGCCGGTAAGACTGTGCTGCTGCAAAAGGTCGCGTTAGCGCTGAAAAAGAACCATCCCGAGTCGTATTTGATCGTGCTGCTCATTGACGAGCGACCGGAAGAAGTGACGGAAATGCAACGGGTCATCCAAGGCCCGGGTGCGGAAGTTGTAGCCAGCACATTTGATGAACCGTCACAGGAACACGTACACGTTGCCGATATCGTGCTGGAAAAAGCCAAACGAATTGCCGAAGGCAAGCGCGATGTCGTGATTCTGCTCGATTCGATCACGCGATTGGCCCGCGCTCACAACACGGAAGCGCCGTCAGGCGGCAAGCTGCTCTCCGGCGGTCTCGATTCCAATGCCATGCAGAAGCCCAAGCGATTCTTCGGGGCCGCACGCAATATCGAGGAGGGTGGCAGCCTCACTGTGCTGGCCACGGCGCTCATAGATACCGGCAGCCGTATGGACGACGTAATCTTTGAAGAGTTCAAAGGCACCGGCAACATGGAGTTGCACCTGGATCGCCGGCTCGTCGATAAGCGCGTCTGGCCTGCCATCGACATCAACCGCTCCGGCACGCGTAAAGATGAGTTGTTGTTTCACCCCGATGAAGCCGAGCGCGTGCGAGTTCTTCGCCGTGTGCTGGCCGACATGCATCCCGTCGAAGCCATGGAGTTGCTCATCAGTCGTATGCGCAAGACCCAGTCCAATGCCGAGTTCCTCCTCAGCATGAATATGGGTTAACGTTCGGAGCGTCATGTCCAAAGCCTACGATGAACTCATCGCGCGATCGCGCGAAGCCAGTATGCTTGGTTCCTGCGCCGCGGTCTTGGGTTGGGACGAGCGCACATTTCTGCCGGCTGGTGCCGCCGCTCATCGCGGCGCGCAAATGGCGCTGTTAGCCCGGCTCACACATGAACAGATTACTAGTCCTCATGTTGCGACCTTGCTCGAAGAGGTTAGCGGTTTCACGCTCACGGAAGAAGAAGCCGCCAACTATCGCGAACTGAAGCGGACTCATGAGCGGGCCAAAAAAGTGCCGCCGGAGTTGGTGTCCGAGTTGGCCCAAGTTACATCGCAGGCTCAAGGCGTCTGGCAGGAAGCGAAACAGAAGAACGACTTCGCCGCCTTCTTTCCATGGCTTGAGAAGACAGTCAGGTTGAAGCGGCAGGAAGCCGAGTGCGTTGGATATGAGGATTCGCCCTACGATGCATTGGTCGACGAATTTGAACCCGGAGCGCGTGCAGCCGAGCTGAAATCGTTGCTCACTGGTCTGGCGAAAGAACTCGCACCGCTCGTTGCTGAAATCGTCGAAAGACAAAAACCGGTGCGCGAGGACCTGTGGCTTCGCGAGTATCCGGTCGCCGCTCAGGAAGCACTTTCCCGTGAAGCGGCCACCGCCGTGGGCTTTGACTTCAATGGTGGCCGGCTCGATACGACCGCGCATCCGTTTTGCACCGGCATCGGGCCGGGCGATTGCCGTATTCTCACACGCTATCAGATCAATCGACCGTTCGAGTCATTCTTCGGTACGCTGCATGAAGCTGGGCATGGGCTTTACGAGCAGGGGTTGAACCCGGAACGGTTCGGCACGCCGCTAGGCGTTGCAGCCTCGTTCGGCATCCACGAGTCGCAGTCGCGACTGTGGGAAAACCAGATTGGCCGGAGCAGGCAGTTCTGGATGGCATGGTTCCCGAAGTTTCGCGATGCCTTCCCGAACGCTTTGTCGGATGTCACCGAACAACAACTGTGGCAGGCGGCCAACACGGTCCGGCCGTCGTTGATCCGCATTGATGCCGACGAAGCGACTTACAACCTGCACATCGTCTTACGTTTCGAGTTGGAGTTGGCGCTGCTCACGGGCGAGTTGCCGGTTGCCGAACTGCCGGATGCGTGGAATGCGAAGATTTGCGAGTACTTCAATATCGCCGTGCCAGACGACGCGCACGGCTGTCTGCAAGACATTCACTGGAGCTTCGGTGGCATCGGCTATTTCCCAACTTATACGTTGGGCAACCTCTACGCCGCCCAGTTCATGGACGCGGCTCAGCGCGACATCCCCTCCTTGTGGGACGACGTGCAACGCGGCGATTTCTCGAAGCTCACCGTGTGGTTGCGCGACAAGGTCCATCGACATGGGCAGCGCTATCGACCAAACGAATTGTGCCGAAACATCACGGGTCGCTCGATCAGCCCGCAACCATTTTTGAGCTACCTCCGCACCAAATTCTTGAGCACCTGACATGGGTGCCATCGACCAGCGCGATACGCCATCTGGTTTCGCCTATGCTTTGGGGGCCTACATTTGGTGGGGGGCCATGCCCCTTTACATCTGGATGTTGATGAACAAAGGTGGCGTGCCGCCGGCCGAAGTGCTCGGCCATCGCATTGTCAACGGGTTGATCTTCTTAATTGCCGTCGTGCTGTTGATGCGACGGCTACCGGAGCTTCGAAAAGCGTTTGCCAATTCGCAATTGCTTCTTGCGCTGCTCGTCAGCACGCTGCTATTGGGTGTTAACTGGTACGTTTACACCTGGGCCGTCAGCCAGAACCGCACGATGGAGGCGTCGCTTGGTTACTTCTTGCAACCATTGTTGAATGCCGTATTGGGTGTCGTACTATTCCGAGAGCGCTTTCGAGTGGGGCAGGTCGTATCGCTGATCATCGCCGCTGTTGGCGTGATGTTTCTCATGACCCTGGCCGGCGAGTTTCCGTGGATCGCAGTAATCCTGGCAGTATCGTTCGGCTTGTACAGCACCGTGCGAAAGGCAACGCCCGTTGACGGCTTGGTTGGCCTGACCATCGAAACACTGTTCCTATTCCCGGCGGCGGCCGGGTATCTGCTATGGCTTCGGCAGCAGCAGACGATTGTCTTCGGTACGACGTCACTGACGGTGGACGGCTGGATCATCGCCAGCGGCGTAATTACATCGGTACCGATGGTGTTCTTTGGCCAGGCTGCGCGACGACTGCGGCTATCAACTTTGGGTTTTATCCAGTTCCTGTCGCCGACGCTTCAATTTATCCTGGCCGTGCAAGTGTTCGACGAACCATTTCCACCGCGTAAAGTCGTCGGCTTTATCATCATCTGGGTAGCCGTTGCGATTTTTATTGTCGATTCGTTGTTGGCCGTTCGTCGCGGCATGTCGACGCCCGCTGTTGAAGCGCCGACCGAATGACTGTCAGATACCATCAGTTCGCATTCCAATCCGGCGCAACACTGTGTCGAACCAGTGCCGCCGCATTCGGGGCAGGGCAGGTTGCCAGTGCAAATGGAAACGAAATGTCGGCCATGGCAAGTGTGACAAAACATGACTGCCTCCTGAAGAAACGCTGGCGACGGTGTGGATCGCCCCAGTAAACTGAATGAGTGCCCTGCCCGCCATGTCAGTAGCGACGGAGAGATGATGAATCAGTCGAATCGACCGCTTACTTTGAAGGCTCTAAAAGACTCAGGCTGGCAATCGCGGACCGTAAAAGAGGAATTACGAAATAATTTCACCAAAGCGCTGGCCGAGGGTGAGGAACTGTTTCCCGGGATTATCGGCTACGAAGACACCGTAATTCCCGAAATCAGCATTGCGATGCTCGCCGGGCACGACATGTTGTTTCTCGGTGAAAAGGGCCAGGCAAAAAGCCGGCTCATGCGGTCGCTGGTGCGCTTTTTGGATCCGCTCGTGCCGTACCTGGATATTCCGGGCAGCCCTATCCACGAAGATCCGCTGAGGCCAATCACGACGGCCGGTAAGCGCCTGATTGCCGACACATCGGCCGACCAGGTGCCCATTGCATGGTGGCCCGCTAAGGAGCGCTATGCCGAGCGGCTGGCGCCCGGGACCAAGTTCGCCGATGTCATCGGCGAGATCGATCCGGCCAAACTCGCGGCGGGAACCAGCATGGGTGCCGAGGAATCGCTGCACTTCGGCCTGATCCCGCGCATGCATCGCGGCATCTTCGCCATGAACGAAGTGCCGGAACTCGATGAACTGGTACAGGTCGGCCTGTTCAACATCCTCGAAGAGCGTGACGTGCAAATTCGCGGCTACCCGATCCAATTCGACCTCGACGTGATTGTTTTATTTTCCGCCAACCCGGCGACGTACAACCGTTCGGGGAAAGTGATTCCACAACTCAAAGACCGCATCGGCTCGCTGGTCCAGACCCATTACCCGCGTGAGCGGTCCACGGGCATCGAAATCATGCAGCGCGAGGCAAACATGGACCTCGGCGGCCAATTCCCAGTGCAGGTGCCTTACTTCATGCTGGAAGTCATCGAGCAGATCAGCCGGTCGGCACGCAAGTCAAAATACATTGATCAATCATCCGGGGTCAGCGCCCGCTTCAGCATTGCCAATTACCGGACGATGGTCGCCAGCGCCCGGCAGCGGGCCATTCGCCTGAGTGAGAAGCCAGCCGTGCCGCGAGTCAGCGACCTTGGCCACATTTATTCGTCGGCACTTGGCAAACTGGAACTTGATCTGATGGCCGGGACACAAATGTCGGAACGGCAAGTGATCGACGCCGTTGTCGCCGACGCCTTGCGCATCGTCTTCGAGGAATACGTCGACAAGCACGGTTTGCAGGAGATGGTTGGCGCATTCGAGAAAGGCATCAAAGTCGAAGTCGGCGATCTGCTGCCATCGGCATCATACGGCGAACGAATCAAGCGCGTGCCCAATGCCTGGGAAAAAGCCTTCGAGGTCAACGCTGGATCCAGTGACGCCATGCGCGCCAGTTGTGCCGAATTCGTATTGGCCGGCCTCTATGCCACTGACCGGATCTCACGGGCGCAGAAGTTCGGGCGAATTACTTATGAAACGTGATCAGTTGTCGCGGACGATTTCCGTGCGGCAAGGATAGCTTCGACCAACCCTTCCGGTACCTGGCAGCATTCGTCCTGGAACGCCGCCTGCAACAATTTTGTTCCCGAGTTGTACGTGTTTAAGAACGCAATACATGGTGGACAGGCCTTGAGATGCCGATCAAAGTGGACACGGACATCGGCCGGCAGGTTGCCATCGACATAGTCAGCCAAAAAATCGACCAATTCACGGCAGGTCACAACACTTCTCCGGCAAAAATCGTGTGCAACACGCTGCGCAGCGCCTGGCGAGCCCGATGTAACCGAGTTTTGACAACGGCGACGCTAACACCCAAAGCCGTCGCAGTTTGTTCCGTGTCCATCCCTTCGATGTCTCGGGCCAGCAATACGATTCGGTAACTCTCCGGTAATTTGTCAATCGCCGCCCGTACCTGCCGGCGCGTCTCTTCGCGCTCGGCCACGGCGGCGGCGGTCGGCGACCAATCCGACACATCCGCGGCATGGTGACCGTTTTCGACGAACTTCGGCAACAAGTCTTCAAGTGACCGTTCCGGCCGTGCCTTGGCCCGCCGCAGCTTCTGCAACGCGGCATTGACCGCGATGGTGTGCAGCCACGTGCCAAGCTTCGCAGCTCCATCAAACTGACCAATGTTGCGAAACGCCGACAGGAATGCGTCTTGCAGAACGTCGTCGGCGTCATTAGGGCAGAAGCGACGAATCACAGTGAGCATTCGCCCGCCATGACGACGGACCAATTCAGCACAGGCGTCCTCGTCGCCATTGCGGACCCGTTCGGTCAACTCGGCATCATTCCACTCCGCCGTCATGTTGTGATGGTAAGCCGTGGCGACGCAATCGTCTATCATGGCAATATGACCGAAGCGCGACCTTTTGGCGGTGTCATTCACACCTACCGCAAATACGACCCGACCGAGTTCCCGAGTCCGACTGCTGAGCCGCCGGACATGGTTACGCCGGCGCTAGAGCACATGCTCGCCTACGGTTCGACACGCGAACTAACCGATGAGGAATTGGCCCGCGCGATCCACCTGGATCCGAGTATGATCGCCGGGCTTGGGCCGAGTATTGATGCGCTGAAAGCGATTCTCGAAGAACGCAAGCGACGGATTCTTGAGAAGTACGAGACCGAGCGTGTGCAACAGTCGGTCAAACGAGGTTTCGAGAAACAGGCCCAGCCAATGAAGCCGCCACCCAAGTTGGCTCAGACGTTTCGTAAGGCAATCAAGGAAGAACAACTCGTCGATCTGGAGAACCTCTGGTACGCAAGCGGTGACGAGCGAGGTCAATTTGCCCGTGATCTCGTGCAACTCATGGAACGGCTTGGCGAGAAGTACCAGGTTGATGAATTGGCTGGCAAATACGAGTTCACAGGCCGTGAAGAGCTGACGGTGCCACAGGCACTGGCCGTGAAGAAGGAGCTTGAGACCATCGATAAGTTGCTCAAGCAACTGGAAGAGGCGGCCAAGACCGCGCAAATCGGCATCATCGATATGGAGGAATTGTCGCAGTTCACTGAACCTGGCGATGTTGAACAACTCAGCGCGTTTCAACAGCAGATTCAGGATTACCTGCGGGAGATCGCTGAACAGCAGGGTATCGAGCAGGGCAAACGCGGCGGCTTTCAATTGGCACCGAAGGCTTATCGGTTGTTCCAAAGCAAGTTGTTGCAGACGATCTTTTCCGACCTACAGGAATCGCGAACTGGCCGGCATCCGGACGCGGTGGTCGGCGAGGGAGCGGTCGAGACGCAACGAACCAAACCGTATGAGTTTGGCGACTCGGTCGCGCAACTGGACGGCGAAAGCGTGCGCCGCGATCTCGAGCTGGCGCGCAAGGGAAACGTCCTGAACCTCTCGATCCAGATCTCGCCGCTCGTCGGCAGCGGCGCCGAAGACCGCGGAACACTGATCATGGTCGAGGACCTGAGCGACCTGCTCCGCGCGCAGAAGGCG
>JANNLP010000737.1:0-3124 GCA_031396905.1 Gemmataceae bacterium | reverse complement strand
AGCCTTGAAACAATCGTTGACGTTGACCACTGAACAACTTGCCAAAGTTCAGGTGGAACATGGCGACTTGGCGGCTCGCTTACAGGTTCTCAGTGAGGCGGCCAAACACCCGGAAATGGCGGATGCCGTTAAGACTAAAGCTCGGGAATGGGGTAAGTCCGTGGGATTGGAACCGGCAGGATCAACGGTGGAAGCGTATTTGGGATCCATGCGGTTAGACTTGCTCATTCTGGCCAAGCGACGAGAACAACTCCACGATGCGAGCAGCAAGATGTCTGGTGAGATGCGCGAGATCATTGCGAGTGAAACAAAACAATTTCAACTGCAAGATGCCCGGGCACGCGCGTTAACTCAGCATGCCGAGATCCAAAAACTCATAAGCAACGCGAATTTGCGCACTGCTGGCCCTGGCTTCCGCATCGTGGTTGTTACCAAGCCGCATGTTGTCGAGTAGTGACATCGTCAAGCGTCTTGGATTGATGGAGACAGACCATGTCGAGTTTATTAGCATCGCCGCCGACGCCGCAACTTCGAGCGCGCTTCGAGGCGCTGACGGCCGAGTGGAAGCATGAATCGCGGTTTCTTTCCAACACGGTTCAAATGGCCATGCTGCGGCCTTATCAACGCATCATTGGTTTAGGCCCGGCAGTAGTTCCGCTGATCTTGGAAGAATTGCAACGCGAGCCGGGGCAGTGGTTCTGGGCGTTGGAAGCTATCACCGGGGAAAATCCGGTACCGGCCGAACTTGCTGGCCTGGTCCGCGCTAAAGCGACGGCGTGGATCGAATGGGGACGGCACGAGGGGCTGCTGGAATCGTGATTGAACCTGACGATTTTCCACGACTATCAGCGACGAACCATCGTGTCACCAGCCCGCCATCGCCAGACTACAATTGCGTAGCATGGGCAGCGAACGATGCTTTGCATTGGTGGCAACCAGGCGAGTATTGGCCGAAGAACCTGTCACATTATCACGGAAGTGTTGGCGAAGTCGTCGATGCGTTTGAGGCGATTGGCTTTGTGCTGACCGAAAGCGGCGAACACGAATTGGAATTCACCAGAATCGCCATCTACGCAGTCGATGGCATGTTCACACATGTGGCGCGTCAGTTGACGAGCGGCAAATGGACGAGCAAACTGGGAGGGGAAGACGATATTGAACATGATAATCCAGAATGTCTTTCGGGTGGCGTCTATGGCGAAGTTGCGGCGTACCTTTGACGGCCGATGATTTGACCTTGCTGGGATCACGGTCTCGCCTAGGGTCGTACAAGCGCTTACAATCACATCTCATCGCTGGGGGTGCCGGGCGTTGTTCGCGCGGCTGAGAACACACCCCGGAACCTGATCCGGTTTGTACCGGCGTAGGAAAGCGAATCTCATCATGACGCAGTTTCAATCCGCCAAGCAAGGCATTATCACTCCGGAAATCGCCTTTGTGGCCCAGCGCGAGGGGTTGGATGCCGAACTTGTTCGGGCCGAGGTGGCACGGGGCCGATGCGTGATCCCGGCCAACACAGTTCACATCAAGAAGAAGCTGGAGCCGATGGGCATCGGCGTGGCCCTGGCTTGCAAGATCAACGCCAACATCGGCAACTCGGCCATCACCGGCACCGCCGTCGAAGAACTCGAAAAGCTGCACATGGCCGTGCATCTCGGTGCCGACACAGTCATGGACCTGTCCACCGGCGGCAACATCGACGCCATTCGCCAGGAGATCATCGACGCATCGCCGGTGCCCATTGGCACGGTGCCGATGTATCAGGTGATCCAGGACGTGAAAGAAGTCGCCGACCTGACGCCGCGGAATCTGCTCGACATGGTCGAGCATCAGGCGAAACAGGGCGTGGACTACATGACCATTCACGCCGGCGTGCTGCTGGAGTATCTGCACCTGACGACCAATCGCGTGACTGGCATCGTCAGCCGGGGCGGCTCGCTCATCGGCGCATGGATGATCGCCCGGCACGAGCAGAACCCGTGGTACACGCACTTCGACGAGCTGTGCGAAATCATGCGGGCATATGATGTGACCTATTCGCTCGGCGACGGCCTCCGCCCCGGCAGCCTCGCCGACGCCAACGACCGCGCCCAGTTCGCTGAGTTGAAGACGCTCGGTGAGTTGACACTGAAAGCATGGGACCACGGCTGCCAGGTAATGATCGAAGGCCCCGGCCACATTCCATTACATCTGGTGAGAATGAACGTTGAAAAAGAGCGCGAGCTGTGCCACGACGCGCCGTTTTATGTGCTTGGGCCGTTAGTCACGGATGTCGCACCCGGCTATGACCACATCACGAGCGCCATTGGCGCAGCGCTGGCTGCCGAAGCCGGCGCGGCCATGCTGTGCTACGTGACACCAAAAGAACATCTGGGTTTGCCCAATAAAGATGATGTGCGTCAGGGTGTGATCGCCTACAAGATCGCTGCCCATGCCGGTGACATCGCTCGCGGCCGAGCTAATGCAAGAGTGCGGGACGATGCACTGAGCAAAGCTCGATTCGAGTTCGATTGGAACGAACAATTCAACCTGTCTCTCGACCCGGAAACCGCACGTCGAATGCACGATGAGGAGTTGCCGCAAGACGTGTTCAAAAGCGCGAAGTTCTGCTCAATGTGCGGCCCCAAGTTCTGTTCGATGCGGATCACACAAGACATCCGCGCGCTGACGGAGCAACAGAGTTTACCAGTCGTCGGTTAGCCGCGACGCGAAGGCTTCCGTAGCGGAGCGCGGAAACATGACCCCACTCTTGTTGCTAGCCGACTACGAAGGCCCACAAAGCACTGGCGAAGCGTTCGCTTCTGTTTTGTGTATCGCCGGTTTGGCCATCACCGGCAGCTTCACGTTCGCTTACATTGCACACTGTTTCTTCGCCATTGCCGACGGCACATCCGCTGGCCAGGACGAAGTGAAGTGGCCCGATGAACCGATGACGGATCGCTTCGGCAAGGCGGTCTGGTTGGGCTGGGCCTTGTTGTTAGCGGGTGGTCCGACGCACTTGTTTGGAAGGATCATTGCCGGGCCCAAAATCGCATCATGGCTCATCGGCGCGGTCGGCTTGGGCCTGTTATTCCCGCTGTTGATGCTGTCGATGCAGATCGGTGGCACGCTGATTCATGTCGTT
>JANNLP010000708.1:0-3689 GCA_031396905.1 Gemmataceae bacterium | reverse complement strand
GGAACGCACCGGCCAGATCGGCGATGCCGGGGATCGGGTAGTTGATGAGGTCAAACACCGGCTCGATCGCCGAAAGTACCGGATCCAAGTCCTCCAGGATCGGCGCGAGGAAACTGCTGACCAAGCCGCCGACGTCCAGTTGTACGTTTGAGAACATGATGCTCGGCGCGGGGCCAAAGTTCACTGTGCCGTTGAGCGGGTCGGCCGAGAACGCCGGCCAATTGAAATACAAAGTCGACCGCAACGACGGCGCGACACCACCCGCATCGGCTGCGAAACCGAGCTTCAGAATCAGGCCAAGCCGAGCGTCCACCGTGGCGATGGCTGTGAGCAAGGCCCGAGGGTTGCCCAACGACTGACCAAGTTCCGCGATGAGCAGCCGACCATCATTGCCGATCGGGTCTTTGATGTTGACCTTGAACGCTGCCGTGATCGCGTTGGCTCCGCCTCCCTGCGGAGTCCCCGGCGTCGCTTGCAGTGTCAGGAAGCCAAGCGAACCGCGGGCATCCAGACCAGCGAGAAGCACGCCGCTGGAGAGAATGACTTCTTCTGTGCCGCGCGTAGCCGAGTCGGCGGGCAGGAAGTTGCTCGTTGTGTCGAAGTAGAATCCCTGCGTCTTGTTTACGCCAAAACGCACCAGCACATCGTAATTGGCAAAGGCCTGGAGTGTACTGTTCTGCAGATGAATCCCCAAACCGGGGAAGCCAAAGTCGGCATCCAGGGGCAACGCCGCCGTGATCTGCTTCTTGAGCCGGAAGTTGAATTGCTTCTGCGTCGGTGTGTCGATGTATTGCACATCGTTGATGTCGGGCGAACCGGGATTCACGCCGTCCCAATCACCCAGCGCGCCGAGGCCGCTACCGATGACATTGAATAACAGTGTCCTTAGGGCGTCAGGGGTCAAAGAACCTGCAAGTGCATTCAAACCGGTTGCCAGGTCATCCGCCGCCGTACCGAACAGCGACGTCGATACGTCACGCAACCCCGGACCGATGAGCGGCAACTCATGTCCCAGCACCTTGCCGCGCAGCAAGTCCGCGAGAGTGCGCAAGAGTCCGGGAATGTCAGTAATCAGGGTGTCGGGCAACGTATTGAGGTTGATGTTCGTCAGGTTGATGAGTGCATCAACGCCATAGGCGTACACCCGCACTTGATTGGCATCGACGCGCGGATCGGTGTCGGCAATCGGTTGGTCCACGCCGCCCGCGGTGCCGGCCGGGTTAGTGTTGTGAATGACCGTGCTGGTCGAAGCGCTGAAGTCAATCGAGCCGAGGTTTTGCAGCTTGCCGAGCACGCTGATCCACGCCGTGCCCGCAACGCCAACATTCGGATTCGGCGGCGTGACAGTGCCGGTGCCGCCAACGCGGATTGGTATGACGGCTTGAATTAAGCCACTGAACGAGCCATCCACCAGGTTACTCAGCGACGACATGTTGTTCTGGATGTCGTGCAGGAAGAGCCGGTTGTTGCCGCTACCTCCGTCGTTGAGATTGACCGTCAACTGCGGGTTGGTCTTCAATCGGGCTTGCACAATGTTGGCGGCGCTGATCCCGGCAAGGCTGGCCGTGCCGCCGACCGCTGTGCCACCGCCGACATAACCGGTGTTGGCATCCGCCGCCAACACGAAATCATCCGGCCGGCTCGTGTTTAAGTACACCCGATCGGCAATCGGCACATCCGCGGCCGTTATCAAACCAATGGTCAGGTGGATCGTCGGCGTCAGCGTGATGCGCACTTTGCCATTCACATCGGTGCTGAATGCGCCGCCGAGACTCTGCATATCGAGCTGGACAGGCACGTCCTGCGTAATCGTCCGCGTGAAGCTGAACGCAAACTCGATGGCGTCCGGCAAAACCTTGGCGGTCACGAACGAACCTACTGGCAAGCGCGGGTTCAAGTAGTCGGCGACCGCCTGCGCTGACTTTGTCGCCAGCTCGTCCGGGTTGCCAAGGATGTTGGCATACTCCTGGCCGATGTCGATCAACTCGCCGAGGCTCTTATTCAGGCCCGGCAATTTCTGCCCGAGCGGTCCACCGGCACCGAGGGCCGTCAACTGACTGATGGCGGCCTTGAGGGCATCAAGAACCGTACCGGGTGTCAAGTTGTTGAAGCTGTCGAAGTTGGGCGCGCCTCCGCCGAGCTTGACCCGTGTTGCCAACGAGGCCAAGTCGCTGATGTTCAGAATCTTGCCGCCGCCACCGCCGGCCGAAGTGTTGCCACTCGTAGGATCGAAGCTGATGGCCATGGTGCCCAGCGCGTTGACGCCGTTGACCGATGGCGTGACTCTCAGCCCGGCGATGCCGAGGCTGCCGGTGATCGTCGCCGCGAAGGTGTTGGCGACGAGGTCTGGATTCTCTTTCAACTCCGGCATGGTAATGATGTTAGGCGTCGTCGCGTCGGTGCCGGGGTCGAGCAGGTTGACCGCCACGTTGGCCGCGAACTGAATGCCCTTGTTGTTCGGCACACTGGCATCTTCAGCGACTGTCACATTCAGAAACCCGAGCGACGCCGTGAAGTTGGGGTTGTCCAACGTCGCCGTCACATTGAGTTGCATGTCCGGTGCGGTATCGGCAACCAGGAAGAACCGCTCGGAGGTGGCCAGTGCGGGATCGAGCCGCAAGCCGAACTTCAGATCGAATGATGCGTCGGCGGTTATTGTGAGTGACGGAGCCGCTCCCGTGATCGTCAGGCCGGGGATCATACTCGCGATGTCGAGCGGCACCGAGAAACTCACCGCAGCAGGATTGAGCTGCGCAGCGAATTGAATGACTCGGCTCGCGCCGGTGCCGCTGGTCGAGATCGTGACCGCGCCGCCGGTAATCTGCGCCAACAAATCGATAAACGATTGTAGGCTTGGCGCTACATTGCGAAGCCGAGCCGGCACCGCCAGTTCGCCGAGCGCACCGCGCAACATGCGCGTCATTGAGCCGCCGCGATTGACCGTGATGTTCAATGGGCCGACTGGCGTCTGCGTTAGACCCGCGTCGAAGCGCACGGTGACGGCATCGCCGGACACCGCACTGATGGTGCCGGTCTTGCGTCCGTCGGCCGTGTTGTAGTCAAAAGTGTCGCCGACACTGATGCCCGTGGCGGCGAGATCGATGCCACCGGCCAACACGATGGAGAAATATTTGTACGCACCCGACGTCAAAACCGGCGTCACAGTGCGAACGTTGGCTTCCGCCAATGCAAACGGCGAAGCGGAGCCGGCCAGCAACGAACCCAGGCTCGCTGTCGAAAACGACAGGTTCACACCGAACAAGTCGGCGTTGGCCTGCGTGGTGAAGTACCCGGCCAAGTCCGTCAACCCGTCGAGCAGACCGTAGGTATCAATGTTGATGAAGTTGAAGAAATCATCAAACTGCGGCAGGTCGGCGACGGTCGTGAACGTACCCGGATCGCTGACGTCTTCCCACGTAAAGCGCACATCGCCCGAACCAGGGAAGCCGCCCGGCAACAGCGTTCCGTCGTCCAACGCATTGGGCGTGAGCGTTGCAATCAGAACCACATCGTTCGCATCGGCGTTCTCGAATAGCGTGCCCTGGACTAGTCCGGCCGCGCTGAACTCCAGCTCGGCGAGACGCAGTATTCCATCGACCGCTCCACCGAATACTGGATCGACACCCGGCTCGCGCAGGTCGGCCGCCAACCGGACTTGTGGATCAATGGTCAAGCGCGGGTTCGACACC
>JANNLP010000657.1:0-24218 GCA_031396905.1 Gemmataceae bacterium | reverse complement strand
TATGTAGCCTTTTGCGGTGCCTTCGTGCCGTTTCTCGCGCTGCCGTTCGGCAATCGACTCGTGGCCCAGGAACTCAACGTCGCCATTTTCTTCATGCTGGCCGTGATGTCGAGTGAAGTGTTCGGCGTGATCCTCTCGGGTTATGGCTCCGGGTCAAAGTGGTCGTTGTTCGGCGGCATCCGCGAGGCGGCTCAAGTCGTCAGCTATGAAGTGCCGCGGGCCATGTGCGTGTTGCTGCCCGTGATTCTGGCAGGGAGTTTGAATCTGAACACCATCGCCAACAATCAGCACGGCTTCATCTGGAATTGGTACATCTTCAACGATCCGTTCACCTTTGTCGCCTTCTTCGTGTTCTTCATCTGTGGGACGGCCAGTTGCAAACGAGCGCCGTTCGACTTGGCTGAAGCCGAGAGCGAACTGGTCGCGGGCTTCCACACCGAATATTCCGGCCTGCGCTGGAGCCTGTTCTTCATGGCCGAATACGGCGCGATGTTCGCCATCTCAGCGATTGCCGTGACATTGTTCCTCGGCGGGTGGAATCTTGGGTTTATCCCATTCGAGTTGACGACACAGCTCATTGGTTGGATCGGCGAGTGGCCTGGCCTCATTCTGGGCAACACCATCAACACGTTGGTGTTCATCCTCAAGGGCTTCACGCTTGTCTTCGTCATGATGTGGGTGCGGTGGACGCTGCCGCGGTTGCGCATTGATCAGGTGATGACCACTTGTTTGAAATACTTGCTGCCAATCAGCTGTGTCCTGCTTATGGGGCAAACGCTGTGGTTACTGCTGGTGCCGGTGACTGTGAAGCAGTACCTGCCAATGGCGTTGGCCGCAGTCACTCTGGTGCCGCTCGTCATCGTGTTTCAACAGATGATGTTCGCGCCCGCCGCCAAGAACCTGCTGCCGACGACGTGGGATGCCACGCGAGCTTAACCCAATCGGAGTGCGATGGACGTCGGGACGCTGTTTTTCTGGATCATCGCGGTCGTGGTGGGCTTGAGCGCCATCATGGTGGTGGTCACGCAGAATATCGTCCGGGCGGCCGTATGGTTGCTGTTCACGTTGGCCGGCACGTCAGTACTTTATTTCCAGCTCAATGCCGATTTCGTCGGAGCGACACAACTGATCGTGTACGTCGGCGGCACGCTAGTGCTGGTTGTCTTCGGCGTGATGTTGACGGCCCAGGGACCGTTCGTGTCGCTGCGCACCGGACCCGGCGAGTGGGCCGTGGCCACGGTGGCAGGTTTGCTCTTTCTTGGCGTATTAATGGCCAGCACCACTGGTATCAAATCGAGCGGCAAAGTGATCGATGCGCCGAGCGTCCAAGAGCTCGGCGAAGGGTTTCTGGGCTTGATCGAAGCTACGAAGCCCGGACAACTGACGGGTTATCCCGAAGGCACGCCGGCTCCTGACCGGTCACGCGTCGCCTACCTGCTGCCATTTGAAATCGTCTCCGTTCATTTGCTCGTGGTGCTCATAGGAGCGGCGTACTTAGCCCGTGCCAAACGCCGGTCGGGAGGCCACGCATGAGCGATCCACTCACACCCTACCTTTGGCTCGGCGCGTTGCTCTTCACCTGTGGCGTGGTTTGCATGGCGACCAAGCGCAACGCCATCGGCGTGCTGATGGGCGTGGAACTGGTGTTAAACGGCGCGAATGTGAACTTTGTCGCTTGCGCCCACTACAACCCGACCTTCGCGCTCGAAGGCCAGGTGTTCGCCTTGTTCACAATCGTGCTGGCGGCTGCCGAGGCGGCGATCGCGCTCGCCATCGTGCTGAACTTTTACAACAACCACAACACCGTGGACGTGGACGCGGCGGAGGAGTTGCGGGGATAACCGCGAATCATGTTGGATTTTGCCGACAATCCCGGAATGCTCTATGTCGTTGGCACTTTGGTGCCACTGGCTAGTTTCGTTGCGCTTTTGACGCTTGGTGGCTTGAAGAATCTCGGGCGGCGCTACAAGGACACGGGTTGGGGTCAGTCGCTTTACTGGTTGCTGGGTGGCGATGAACCGGGTCGCGCGGGAGCATATGTGGCCACATGTGCCATTGGCATCTCGTGCGTCATGGGCACGATCGGGTTGGTTCGGTTTCTTGGTGAGCATCCGCTGCCGAAACATGATCACACGCAACATACCGCGGCCGACGCACACCATGGACATGAACAGGAAGAACCCAAGCACGCTCACGCCGATGACCACGTCGATGCCGCGTGGGCCGGGCGTGTGACATTTGCCACCGTGGGTCGAATGCAAAGCGACCACCGGCCCGGCATGAAGATGGAACTCGGCTACCGCATCGATCATCTCGGCGCGGTAATGTTCGCGATGGTTACGTTTATCGCCACGCTGATCCATATCTTTGCGCTTGGCTACATGGGCGACGAAACGCAGAAAATGGTGGACGACCACCAGGCCCACGTGACACGCCGCGGCCGGTACCAGAACTTCTTCATGTGGTTCTCGCTGTTCAGCTTCTCGATGTTGAATCTGGTGATTGCCGACAACTTCTTTCAGGTGTTTGTGAGTTGGGAATTGGTCGGCGCTTGCTCCTTTGGCCTCATCGGCTTCTACTACGAACGCCACTCGGCCAGCACGGCCGCCAACAAGGCGTTCATTACCAATCGCGTCGGCGACGTCGGTTTCATCGTCGGCCTGATGATCTTGTGGTCGAGCGTCGGTACCTTGAACTTCCAGGAAGTTTTCAGCCGCATTCGCTGCCCTAGCGCGGATTCCGATGGAAAGCTGGCACTGGCCGGTCAAATCGTTCGGCTGGATGAAACAGAGTTCAAAGATGGCGAGCGCACGTACAAGTGGACGCCGGAGGGTGTCGGACCCTCGGTCGCCCTATTCCCGTTACATGCCAAACACTGGCATGGCCTCGGAGCGCCCGATCCCAAACGTAGTCACCCGCTGGATCAGGAAATTTCCGTCACTCCCAAGGCCGAGCTTGATGATTACGGTGTTATGCCATATTGGTTGCTGACGCTCGCAGGCCTGGGCATCTTCCTGGGTTGCGTTGGCAAGTCGGCGCAGTTCCCACTGCAAGTTTGGTTGCCGGACGCGATGGAAGGCCCGACTCCAGTTTCCGCGCTGGTTCACTCGGCCACGATGGTCGCGGCTGGCGTGTATCTCACTGGTCGCGCGTTTCCTCTATTCACGCCTGAAGCACGCCTCGCTATCGCTTATACCGGAGCCATTACGCTATTCACGGCTGCCACCATCGCGATGGTAGTCCACGACATCAAGAAAGTGCTGGCGTATTCCACGGTCAGCCAACTCGGCTACATGATTCACGCGTTGGGCATCGGCGGTTGGATTGCCGGATTGTTGCACTTGCTCACTCACGCATTCTTTAAAGCGCTGTTATTCCTCTGCTCCGGCAGCGTCATTCACGGCTGCCATCACGAACAGGACATGCGCAAGATGGGTGGACTTCGCAAAAAAATGCCGATCACCGCTGCGACCATGCTTGTCGGCTGCCTCGCGATTGCCGGTACGCCGATGTTCAGTGGCTGGTACTCCAAAGATGCCATCCTCGCCGAGTCGCTGGCTTTCGTGACCATGAACCCCGGTCACTTCCTGTTGTTGCTCGCACCGTTGGTGACGGCCGGGATTACATGCTTTTACATGTTCCGCATGTGGTTTCTGACCTTCACCGGCAAGCCGAAAGATCATCATGTTCACGATCACGCCCATGAATCGCCGCGAACGATGACCGTGCCGCTCGTGGTCCTTGCGTGCTTCAGCGTCTTCGTCGCCTGGGGTTGGCCGCTATGGGATGCCGAGGCAAGTTATCTTGCCCACGTCATTGGTGCTTCGGAGCCGGCGGCTGCGCACGCCGAGGCCCACGCACTGCATGAAGCGGCACATCATGTATTGCCCGTACATTCCATCGCAGGGGCGCTCGCACTCCTTGCGGCAGTTATCGGTGCGGTGTTTGCCGTGGTCACATACTTGACCAGAAAACTCGACCCTGCGGAAGCCGTGGCCCAATTCCCGCGCGTCTATCGGCTATTCGAAAACAAATGGTACTTCGACGAGTTGTACTCTGTGATGTTCTGCCGGCCCGCGCTGGCCGTCGCTGGCTGGTGCAGGACGTTTGACACCAATGCCATCGATTGCTTCATCGACAATACGGCGAAAAAGACCATCAGCCTTTCGCGTTTCGGCGGCAAGGTGGATAGCAAGGTCGTCGATGGCCTAGTCAATGTCACCGGTAACTCCATCCGCTACGTGGGTAACTCACTACGGCACGTGCAGACCGGGCACTTGCGTGGCTACGTGTTGTATCTGGTGATGGGCGCGGTCGGCTTGTTTGGTTTGGCGACATACTTTGTGAGCCTGGCGGCGGCAAAATAAGTCCACTCATGACAATGAGGGGAGTTGAGGATAGCGATCATGCTTGAAACCGACTTATGGCAGATGACCGCGGTAACGTTTTTGCCGACGTTGTTTGCGCTGTTGTTGGTATTTATCCCGTCGTCGTCAAAAGAAATGTTGCGCTGGGTGACGTTAATTGGTACGGCCGTGACTTTGTCGGTCAGCTTGATCGTCTTCGTCGGCTATTACACCATGTTGGAAGGCAGCCCGTCCCAGCCCGGCGTGATGCCACTGCACAGCAAATCCGCGTTGCTGGAAGCGCGTGTTGACGCCGCCGATGCCGGCGGCGAAGTTCACACGACACCCGAACAACGCGGCAAAGGCTTGATGCCGCCACCGTCCGGCGATTTCGTGTCCCGCTCCAAATGGATCCCGCGCTTTAACATTGAGTACTTCCTCGGCATGGACGGCATTTCACTGCCGCTCGTGCTGCTGACCACCGTGATCAGCTTCCTTTCCATGTTGGCCAGCTGGGGCATCGAGAAACACGTGAAGGGCTACTGCATGCTCTTCCTGATTCTCGAAACCGGCATGTTGGGCTGCTTCCTGGCGCTGGACTTCTTCCTCTTCTACATCTTCTGGGAAGTGATGTTGTTGCCGATGTATTTCCTCATCGGCGTGTGGGGCGGGCCGCGGCGTGAATATGCCGCCATCAAGTTCTTCCTTTACACATTGCTCGGTAGCGTGTTCATTCTCATCGCCCTGTTGGCCTTTTACTTCACCGATGTGCGCGACTTCGTCCGCCCGGAGATGGCCAAATCCAAGGCCGTCGAAATGGGTGTCAGGCAGGGCCTCAGTGCCGGTGAAGCCGAGAAGCAGTGGCAGAAGTTCGCCAAAGATGCACCGGTCCACACGTTTGACCTGGTGACACTGAGCAAAGTCGGCCGGGCCGCGATGGAGATCTTGAGCGGTAACGAAGAGCAAGTCATCAAAGACGCGCCATCGGTGGACAAGGAAGGCATGAAGGAGCGGTTGAAGCAGCCGTTCTTCACCAAAGGCTTCCAGATCACGATGTTCCTGCTGCTGTTCGTCGGCTTCGCGATCAAGGTGCCGGTGTTCCCGTTCCATACGTGGTTGCCTGATGCACACGTCGAAGCGCCGACGCCGATCAGCATGATCCTGGCCGGCGTACTGCTCAAGCTCGGCGGCTACGGCATTATTCGCATCGCCTACCCGATTTGCCCGTGGGCTGCTCATTATCTGGCTTATGGCTTGGCGGTGTTTGGCGTCATCAACATCGTTTATGGCGCGTTCGCCGCCATGGCCCAGACCGATTTCAAGAAGCTGGTCGCCTATAGTTCCGTCTCGCACATGGGTTATGTGATTCTCGGCATCGCGGTTTGGAGTTCGCACTCGCAATACTGGGAATGGGGTATGAACGGTGCGATGTTTCAGATGATCGCCCATGGCGTGACCTCGGCTGCCATGTTCTTCCTCGTCGGCGTCATTTACGACCGTGCTCACCATCGCGACCTGAACAACTTCCGCGGCTTGATGGAGCCGATGCCTCTGTACGGCGGCATCAGCTTCCTGATTTTCTTTGCCGCGCTGGGCCTGCCCGGCATGTGCGGGTTCATCGGTGAAGCGTTCGTCGTACTGGCGTGCTGGAACTACGACAAGGTGCTGGCCGTGATCACGGCCGGGGCCGTCATCATTACCGCCGCCTATGTCTTGTGGACGGTCCAGCGTGTCTACCTCGGCACCAACGACAAGTACAAGGACTACCAGGACATGAGCGTCCGCGAAATCATCATCGCGGTGCCGCTGCTGATCATGGCTATCGCGCTGGGCCTTTTCCCGCATCAACTGCTTTTGAGCTGGATGCAACCATCGGTGAATGGATTGGTGGAGTCGTTATCACGGCTGGGGGGAGGACACTAACGCGAACGCTTCTGTCAAGCGTCGCTGACGACCATGTTGCACTCTTTCTCCCCACAAGCGCTGGCTGACTTGCAACGCGATTTGCTGGCGTTCCTGCCGGAATTGCTGCTGTGCGGCGCCATCGTGTTGATGTTGCTGTTGCGGCTGTTCAGCGGCATGGCCAAGACGCACCTCGGCGGCGTGGCCCTGGCGGCGGCCGTCAGCGGCTTCATCGTGTCGTGGTTGCAATGGACGCACGGCGGCGGCTTGCCGGCACCCGATACTAGTGTCCGCTACTTCACTGGCCTTTTGGTTTACGACAACTTGACTGTCTATTTGCGCTTGTTCCTACTTGGCTTTGCCGCGCTGGCGATTGTGTTGACCATGTTCACGCGCATTCCCGATGCGGAAGACTCCGGCGATTTCTATGTGCTGTTCCTCGGTGGCACGCTGGGCATGTTGCTCATGTCGTCCGCCAATCACTTGCTAATGGCCTACCTGGCCGTCGAAATGGCCAGCTTGCCGAGTTATGCACTCTCAGGGTTCCTCAAAGGCAAGAGGCCATCGAGTGAAGCGGCACTGAAGTACGTTGTTTACGGCGGCGGCGCCGCCGCCGTCATGCTCTATGGCATCAGCCTCGTGGCGGGCAAGTTTGGTACCGGTTACCTACCCGATGTCGCCCAGGCGATCAGCGTTTCGCTTTCGCAAGGCAAAGTCGATGTGTCATTGGCAATGGGGCTGATGTTCATCTTCATCGGCTTGTGCTTCAAGCTGTCGGCCGTGCCGTTTCACTTTTGGTGCCCGGACGTGTTCGAAGGAGCCGCCGCCGAGATTGGCGCTTTTCTTTCCGTCGCATCGAAAGGCGCGGCCATGGCACTCACCGGCCGCATGGTGATGGTGTTTGCCGGGCCGGACCCGATGAAAGCCGCGATGGCGTTCGCGCCGATCCTGGCATTGTTCGCGGCCATCACCGCCACGTTTGGCAACCTCGCGGCATATTCACAGACCAACCTCAAACGCCTGTTGGCATACTCCACAATTGCGCATGCCGGTTACATGATGATGGGATTGGCAGTGGTGAATGCCGAGGGCTTCTCGGCCGTATTGTTTTATCTAGCGACGTATCTGTTCACGAATCTCGGCGCGTTTGCCGTCATCGCCTTGATACGGAACCGCGTCGGGTCCGAAGATCTGTCGGCTTATGCTGGCCTTGTCTATCAGTCGCCGGGTCTGGTTGTGGCCTTCGGCGTATTTCTGCTGAGCCTGCTGGGCCTGCCGCCGCTCGCGGGTTTCGCGGGTAAGTTCGTGATCTTTTCGTCGGTGTACCACGCAGCCGACGCCGCCAAAGCGGCCGGGACGCCGTGGCTCGCTAATCTTTATTGGGCATTGTTGGTGATTGGTGGTCTGAACACTGTATTCAGCGCTGTTTATTATGTGCGCGTATTGAAGGTGATGGTGATTGACACACCGCCGGATGGCGTCGCCGACCGAACTGTACCATTCGCGGCCAGCACTTATGCGACGATTCTGGCCATGATCGTATTTGCCATCGGCGTGGCTTGGGGTCAATTATCCGATGCCGGCGACCGTGCCGTTAAGTCCCTTCCTAAGAAGACAACCATTGTCGCGGTCGCGCCGCCAGGATGACAAAGTGACCGATCATGCGACTCCCGACCGCCTGCATGCCATCCTTCGCCGTGAGGGGCGGTCGCTTTTTCAATATTTGCGCGAAGCGCCACCGTGGGTCGGCCCCGCTGATCGCAACATTCTGGCGCGAGTGCGCGAGCTTGCCGATGCGGAATCGGAGATCGTCGAGACGCTGAGTAAGCTTCTGCAAAAACACCACGGCGATTACGGCCATCTCGGCGCGTTCCCTGACTTCACGCACTACAACGATGCGGCGTTGCATTTTCTGTTGCCCATGGTGATCCGCGAACAGAAGCAATTACTGAGTGAATTGGAAATCGACCGTCAAACTGTCTCTGACCCACGTACGGGCAAAATGCTCGATGAATTGCTGGAATTAAAGCGCCGGCACATTCCGCAACTCGATGAGATGCGGCCGGGGCTGCATTCGTTTACGACGGTGGCTGTCTAAAGACGCTTCTGCGAAGCGTCGCTAACCTGCCGTTATGTTGATTGACACTCACGCACATCTCGTCGATGACCGGCTTCGCCGCGATTTGCCGGCTGTGATCCAGCGCGGCCAGACCGCCGGCGTCACGCGCATTGTCTGTGTCGCCACTTCGGCGACCGATAGCGCTGAATGTCTGGCAATCACCCGTCAGTTTCCTGAGATTGTCAACCCGACCGTCGGCATACATCCGAACCATGCGGCCGAGGCTCAGCCCGGCGATTGGGATCGCGTTGTTGAGCTGTCAGCATTACCGGAAGTCGTTGCGCTGGGTGAAACGGGATTGGATCGCCATTGGAACGACACACCGTTTGCCATGCAGGAAGATTACTTCGCCCGGCACCTGGCGTTATCGCGACAGACAAAGTTGCCCGTGGTGATTCACTGTCGCGAGGCCGACGCCGATGTGGTGAAGATGTTGCGGGACGACTTTGAAAAACATGGTCCGATTCGCGGCGTGATGCATTCATTTTGCGGCGCACAAACCACAGCTGATGCGGCACTCGCGATGGGTTTGTATGTTTCATTTGCCGGGATGCTCACATACAAGACGGCGGACGAAGTTCGGGCCGTGGCCGCAACCATTCCGACGGATCGGATACTCGTGGAAACGGATTGCCCGTATCTCGCGCCGGTTCCACATCGCGGCAAGACCAACGAACCGGCATTTGTCGCACACACATTGGCCAAGCTCGCTGAGGTTCGCGGAGTTTCTCCAGATTCCCTGGCTGCCCTCACTTCCGAAAATGCCCGCCGATTGTTCTTCCCTCGCGGTTGATTCTCGGCTATGCCCCGCTCCGTCGGCGCGATTCCGCGCCGGCGGGGGGCGTGTGGGCCTGGAGGGGGTGGCACGATGTCATTGTTCCCGAATCCTGTGCCCACTTGGCGCCGGTTTACGCGACTGGCCGGGCTGTTTGTGCGCTCGGAGCACTTCCGACCGGCGGCGATGTTGTTTTTTATCATCTTGCTGTTGTTAGGAGGGCAAACTTGCCTGAAGTACTTTGGAAACTTGACCAATAAGGAAGTGTTTACGGCGATCGAGCATCGGGAAGCCGAACGATTCTGGCAACAAGTCACCTTGTACGTAACTCTGTTCCTGTTCCTGACTGTGTTTGCGGTCATGTACCGTTTCGTCGAAGAACGACTTGGTTTGTTACTTCGGCGGGGGTTGACTCAATTCTTAATGGAAAACTACCTTGCGGGACGAGCCTATCTGCGGCTCTCAAACCACCCCGAACTGGACAACCCTGATCAACGGATCACCGAAGATGTGAAGACGATGACCTCCAACGCCTTGTCGTTTGTCTTGATCCTCATCAATTCCACTTTGAGCTTTTTCGTTTTCGCACAAGTGCTGCGCGGTATCTCTCCCAAATTAGTGTGGGCGGCCGCGGTGTACGCGGGCTTTGGCTCGCTGATAACGCTGGTCATCGGCAAGCGCCTGGTGGGTCTGAACATCGACCAGCTTCACAAAGAGGCTGACCTGCGCTTCGAACTTGTCCGCACCCGCGAACACGCTGAAGCGATTGCCCTGCAACACGATGAGTCACGACAAGGGCCGCGCTTGTTGGATCGACTTCGCATTGTCGTGGAGAATATGCGCCGGATCATTGCCCGCAATGTCTTCCTGGGCTTATTCACCAACGCGTTCAATCTGCTGATCCCGGTTGTGCCAATTCTAATCGTGGCACCATTGATCATTGGCGGCGAACAAGAACTTGGCACAATTACCCAGTCGATGGAAGCGTTTCTAATTGTCGTCAACGCATTTTCAATCGTGGTTACTAATTTTCCGCAATTGACGATCCTTGCGGCGGTTATCGCTCGCCTCAGTGAACTGACCACTGCTCTGCGCACGCCGCCGAAAGCCAATGGCCTGAAGTTCGAAGTCAACGGCGACTTGCTTGAGGTCCGCGACCTTGTCCTGAGCGACCCGACGGATGGCCATCAGTTCTTCGCCGGCAATCGTGTAAACTTCGTCGTCAATCCGGGACAGCACACGTTGATTGTCGGCCGGCCCGGGTCCGGTAAGAGCGAGCTGCTATGCGCACTCGCCGGCCTTTGGGAGACGGGCCATGGTCACGTGATCCGGCCGCCGCTCGAACGCATCTCGTTCTTATCGCCCCAGCCGTACCTCACTCCGGGAACGCTACGCGAGTTGATGACGCCATTCGGTCAAACCGTGATCTCTTCCGACCGAGAATTGCTCGACATACTTGCGGTACTCCATCTCGACGAATTGGCCGGTCGTGTCGGCGGTCTCGACAAGGAGCGCGACTGGAGCTCCACGTTAGCATTGAACGAACGCCAGGCACTGGCCCTGGCACGATTACTGGTCGTGCGCCCCAAGTTTGCCGTGTTGAACGAAGCAACTGGCACGCTCGAAGGACCGACCCGGCGTGACTTCTACAGGCGCTTGGCCGAGTTCGGCGTGACCATCGTCACACTGTCCGCCCGGCCGATTCTGCCGGAATTCCATGTACAGCACATCACACTTCCGGGTGGCATGACAACCGCCGCCGGCCCTGCGGCCGCGTAAATGTCAATCTTGAATTGCATCCTCTTCGTGGAAAGCCGTCGTCGAGTCTGGTAAGCTAATTCTTACCCTTCTTGCCAACGGAGTTGTCCATGCGGCGGTGGCTGGCGCTTGCGATGTTGCTGTGTCTTGCCACACAGCTAACGGCGGCGGATAAGACCGGTTTCGTCGATCGTACGCTTAAAGGAGCGGACGGCGTCGATGCCAAGTACGTCGTTTTTGTGCCGCACAAAATTGATGCGAGCAAGAAACCGCCTGTGATTCTGTTCTTGCACGGCGCGGGGCTCATCGGCACGGATGGTAAGAAGCAATCGCATACTTCGCTCGGCAAGGTCATTCGCGCGCGAGAAAGGGAATTCCCGTTTATCGTGGTGATGCCTCAAGCCCAGCAACGCGAGCAGGAACTTGTGCGAACGTGGTATCCTGGCCGTCCGGAAGGCGAGCGGGCACTGGCGATGCTCGAGGCGACCATGAAGGAGTTCAACGGCGATCCGCAGCGACTGTGTCTCACCGGCATGTCGATGGGTGGCTTCGGTACCTGGAAAATGGCCGATGCCTTTCCGAAAAAATGGGCAGCTATCGCGCCCATCTGTGGGGGCGGTGAAACGTCCTGGGCGGCGAACATCAAGCACATCCCGTGCTGGTGTTTCCACGGCGACAAGGACAGCACCGTGCCTGTCATACGGTCACGCTCGATGATTGATGCACTGAAGCTTGCTGGGGCGAAGCCGAAATACGACGAATACAAGGATGTCGATCACAACAGTTGGGACCGTGCGTACGGAACCGATGCGTTGTACATGTGGATGCTGGAACAGAAGCTGAAGTAAACTCCCAACCATTGCAACGGTTGGGTTATTCCATTCCGGAGAACGACGATGACGCGTAAGAACTCTGATCGCCGCGACTTTCTCAAGGCGACCGCGGTAGCCGGGGCAGCCCTGTCGCTGCCCGCCGTGAGCTATGGCCGGGTGCTGGGGGCCAACGGCAAGATCAATATCGCGTTCCTCGGTGTCGGCGGCCGCTGCCAACAACACGTCGATACCATTCTGGCGATGAAGAAGGAAAACAAGGGCGTCGAACCGATCGCGGTATGCGACGTGTGGGATGGAGACCAGACCAAAGGAAAAGGCAAAGGACAGGGGTTGTTCCCAACCGCACACCGCTGCGGCATTAAAGAAGATGACACGAACCATGTCAACAAGGACTACCGCAAGATCATTGAACAGAAAGATGTGGATGTTTGCTGCGTTGCCACGCCGGATCACTGGCACGCCAAGATGGCCATCGATGCCATGAAGGCCGGCAAAGACGTGTACTGCGAAAAACCAATGACGCGCACCATCGACGAGGCCCATGCCGTCGTCGATGCCTGGAAAAAGACAGGCCGCGTGATGTGCGTCGGCGTACAGTCGATGGCTGACCCGACGTGGATGAAAGCCAACGAGTACATCCGGGCCGGCAACATCGGACATGTGATGCAAGGCCAGACCAGTTATTTCCGCAACGGCACCGTTGGCCAATGGCGTTACTACACGCTGACCAAAGAGATGAATCCCAAGACCATCGATTGGGATATGTTCCTCGGCCACGGCTTCGACGTGAACGGCGTCAAGCTTGGGCCGACGGCCAAAGAAGTACCATTTGATCGAGCCGTGTTCGGCCAATGGCGCTGCTACTGGCCCTTCGGCGGCGGCATGTTCACCGATTTGTTCGTGCATCAAACCACGCACCTCATTGCGGCGATGGGCGTGCGCTACCCGGCCCGCGTGGTCGGCGGTGGCGGCATTTATCTCGAATACGATGAACGCGATGTGCCGGACGTGTCCGCCATTGTCGCCGACTATGATGAAGGCTGCCAGGTGCTGATCACCGCGACGATGTCGAATGATCATCGCATCGAGGAGTGCATCCGTGGGCACAGCGCTACATTGGTCTTTGACAACAAGCGTTCGGATCCGAAAGATCCGAAGAGTTCATCGTTCGGTTACACCGTTCTGCCGCAGAAGATCAATAGCGCTCCGAGCGGCCCGTCTGGCCCGCTACCCAAAGACGGCGAGTTCGTCTCCGGCGGCCTTAAGGGCGACGACACTTATGCTCTGTGGGAAAACTTCCTCGAATGCGTCCGCGCCCGCAAAACCGAGACGCTTTGCACACCGGCACTGGGTGCGGCCGCATTTACCACTGTGGCCATGGGCGTAAAGAGTTACCGCGAAGGCAAAGCGCTGTTCTGGGACAAGGAACAACGCAAAGCCGTGGACGCCGATGCGTCATGGGCCTCGAAGTGGGAAGCCCGCAGCAAGAAGCGCGGCAAGCCCAACCAGATCATGGGTTGGTCGGGCGGCGACCAGGGCAGCACGCTCACGCCGCCGGAGTACATGAAGTTGGCCGGCCCGTGGGTCGATGGCAAAGACCCGGCCGGGGCATGAGGCGTAGCCGCAATGGCCGTTGAAGGAGTAACCACCATGCCCGGCATCTGGGATCATGTCATAGCCGACGTTCCAGTCGCGGTCATCGACTTCGAGACAACGGGGTTGTATGCCGGCCCGGATCGCGTGGTGGAAGCCACGGTGGTGCGGGTTGAGCCGGGCCGCGAGCCGGAGATTGTTTTCGATTCGCTGATCCACCCCGGTCGCCGTGTCGGCGCGACCTTCGTTCACGGCATCACCGATGCCGACGTGGCGGACGCGCCGGCCTTTGCCGATGTGGCCGGTCGATTCGTCGAAGCTATTTCAGGTTGTGTTGTCGCTGCTTACAACGTGACGTTCGACCTGGGGTTCCTGCTGCACGAGTTGTCGCAAGTCGGCATCAGACAAACCCCGCCGCAGTTGTGCCTCATGTATATGCGGCCCATGTTGGATCTCGGCCGCGTGGTCAAACTCGGCGAAGCATGCCGACAGCACTGCGTGCCGATTAACCGGGCCCACTCATCCGCCGGCGATGCGCTGGCCTCGGCCAAATTATGGCAGCAGTATCGGACGGCCATCGATCAGCATGGCCTGCGGTCATTCCGAGAACTGGCCAACCGCAAGAACTACCGATTCACATTCAGCTTCAAACACAACCCCTTGGAAGCGGCCGAGCATTTGTGCCGGGGAATGGTAAAGTCACGAAGTGGGTGGTGTGTGTCGGAGGCGAAAGAACCTTCCGCTGCTGATTTGGTCTTGGTATAATTGCGACGGACCGAGGGAGTCGAATTTCATGACCAGTACAATGAAAACAGAAGCCCATCGCATCGTCGATCAACTGCCAAATGACGCAACCTGGGACGATTTGATGGACCAAATCTATGTTCGGATCATGGTTGACCCTGGTATCGAGGAAAGTCGGCGAGGAGAGTTTGTCTCGACGGAGGAAGTTCGGCGCGAATTCGGACTCCATCCATGAACGTGTATTGGACACGTAATGCGCGAAGGCACCTGCGATCAATCCACGACTATCTCATGGCGGAAACGCCTCGGCATGCTGACAAAGTTGTGGATCGAATTACTCGACGTGTTGATCGATTGGCTAAGCAGCCTTACTCGGGTTCCTCGTCAGAAGATTATCCAGGCGAAGACGTACGCGAAGTGTTAGTGTACAAGTATCGAATATTTTACCGGGTCTTAACAAAAGAAGTTGTCGTCGCGGGTATTATTCACGGATCCCGGCAGTTGCCGCCAGCAATTTAAGCAATGTATCTATCCTGGTAAACTCTGCCGGTCAAAACGATTTCAGCGAGAGTGCCTGCATTGCCGATAAACCCGGAGAGGAAGGGTCGGCCCGGATGCGTCCGGGCTGCCGTGGCAATCTGGGTAAGACTGACTAGGGGACGTTCATGCGGCAATCACCGCGGCTCATGCTGGCGCAACTCGCCCTGCTTGCGAGCCTCGGCGGCTGCGCCAATCAGAAGCAACTGTTCGTGGCGCCGCCCGACGGCATGGTGCCGCGCGAACTCCGCAAAGAAATACTGCCGCCGTATCAGATTGAGCCGCCGGATATCCTGTTTATCGAAGTGCTGATGCCGCCATTGAAACCGCAGGATCAACCGTATTCGACGGCGCTGCCGCCGCAACCGATCAACGGGCAGTTTCTCGTGCAGCCCGATGGCATGGTGAACATTGGAATCTACGGCAATGTGTACGTAGCCGGATTGACCACCGATGAAGCCCGCGAGCGCGTTCGCGAATTCCTCGGCGTGAAGGTCAAGGATGGCGGAGCCGGTGTGCGCCCGGACGCGATTCAAGTTTCGGTTTCCGTCGCGGCTTACAACAGCAAGGTCTACTACGTCATTAGCGATGGCGCTGGCTTTGGTGAACAAATCCGGCCATTTCCGATCACGGGCAGCGAGACGGTGCTGGACGCGCTGGGCCGTATTGGCGGCGTGCCTTCAGTCGGTTCGACCAAGCACATTTGGGTGGCGCGACGTTCGCCCAATTGCAATAATCCCGAGCAGATTCTGCCAGTGGATTACTGCGGCATCACCCGACGCGGTGAAACCAAGACAAACTATCAGGTGTTGCCCGGTGATCGCATCTTTGTGCAGGCTCAAACGATCGTGACCGTTGACAACACGCTAGCCAAGATTCTCGCTCCGGTGGAGAAGATCTTCGGCGTCGCGCTGTTGGGTAGTTCGACGGTGAACACGATCAATGGCCGGGGCCTGAGTGGCAACAACAATAACAACTGACGGCGAGACGGCGGATTCCAGTGTACAATTGCGGGATCCACCCGGAGACATCACGATGACCCGCCGCTTTGCGATTCTCGCCGCCGCTGTAATGGCCGGTCCGCTAGCGGCGCAATCGCCGTCCGACAACGGTCGGATGCCAATTATCCAGCAGCCCGGCACCGCCAGCAAAACCGACGACAACCGTATCCCCGTCCTTCAAGGTGCTGGCTCCTTCGGCAACATTCAGAGTTTTCCCGAAACGCAAGCACCCGGTGGCCTGCAACAACAGTACATCCCGCCGCAACCGCGACTCAGCCCGTACCTGAATCTGCTGCGCGGCTCGAATCGCAGCGGCTTCTCGGCCATCGACTATTACAACATCGTCCGGCCCGGGCAGCAGGCGATCAACGCTTACAACGGCCGTCCGTACGGGTCGGCACCTGGCTTCGGCGGTCGCTTCGGTGGTGCCGTCGATCCCGAAACTGGCTTACAAGCATCAGGCCGTTCCGCTGGCACGCCCGCCGTGTTTCTAAGTTACGGAAGCTACTTCAACCGGCTTGGAACCATCGGTGCCGGCCAGGGCGCGGTGACAGCGCCGTCGAATTCAGGCCGCCGCTAAGTGCGGATCGCAAGGACGCGAAGCATGAACACTCGCCGATACTACACTCGCATTTGGACCGTGTCCGCATTGCTCGCCGTCGGGCCATCGGCCTTCGCTCAAGATCCACCCGTGCCGGCGCAAATTGTCAGCCCAATTTCAGCCGCACCGGCCACGGCTATGACGCCGGTACCGATGAGCGAATACGTGCAACAGGAACCGCTGCCGATCGTTCCGACCGTCGCTCCCGTACTGGAACAAACCGGATATGCCGGATCGCGCATCGCCGCGAGAAATGCCAACGCGCAAATGACTGTTGTTCCCGTGCCTGGGTCGGCCACACCGATGCAGGCATCGACATTTCGACCCATGACTCCAAGCGTCGGCACGATGGCCGCACCAAATTGGCGTTGGTACGGTTGGGGCGCGGCCACCCAGCCGGGATTCGCCTCCGCGAACAATGCCGCGCCGGCTCCTGCGGCACCCAATGTTGCTCCGCCAACAACGCAACCGAATCCATCGTCGCCAATGCCGCCGGCCCCGATCGAAATTCCGAAGGTGAACGTGCCCGTTGTGCCCGTCATGGACGCCATGAAAGACACTACGTGGATTCCGTCACCTGCTGCCGCACCGATTGTTGCGCCGCCCGTTGCCGCACCTGCAGTTGACATTACTCCATTGCCGAAACCGATAGTTCCGCCCAACACAGGCCCCGCGGTGGAACCGTGGAATGGCGTCTCGCCGCCCGGCGCCAAAGGCATCGGCGAATGGCGCACCGTTCGCGCGTCGTCGGCCAAGTAATATCATTTCTCCGAAACGTTGCCAAACAGCTCGGAGACATCATCATGCCGCGTGTTGTGCATTTTGAGATTCATGCTGACGATCCGCCACGTGCGGTGAAGTTTTACACCGATCTTTTCGGCTGGCAGTTCACTTCCTGGGGCGGGCCTCAAGAGTATTGGCTTATCAAGACTGGCGAACCGGGCACGCCAGGTATCGACGGCGGACTCATCAAACGGCGTGGCCCCAGCCCGAGCGGCGACGTACCGGTCGTCGGCTATGTCTGCACCGTGGATACTCCGCACATTGATGAGTACACGACGAAGGCCACGCAACTGGGCGCACAGGTCGTAGTACCAAAGATGCCCATACCCGGCGTCGGTTGGCTGACCTATTGTAAAGACACTGAAGGCAACATCTTCGGCATGATGCAAGCCGACGCGAATGCGAAGTGAGTGCGGAAGTTAATGAATCGCCACCACATTCGCGCGGACCGCGAAACCTGACGTGGTCCTGACTGGTTCAATGCAGTAAGGTGTGCTGACACAATTATCTTTCGCACGGAAGCAATCAATGTTTGATTGGCTGCAGGGGACAGTTCAAAACGATCATGATGTCTCGGCAGGTGCCACCGCCGCGAAGCTGGGCATGGCGTTTGTCTTTGGCGCTTGCATTGCCTTGATTCACGCGCTATTCCGTAAGGGCCAGGATGATCGACCCAACGGCCTTGGCACTACCCTTGTATTGCTGTGTGTCATCGTGGCTTTAGTCACTTACGTGATCGGCAACAACGTGGCCCGCGCGTTCGGCCTCGTCGGCGCATTATCCATCGTGCGCTTCCGCACGACCGTGGGCGACACGCGCGACACCGCTTTTGTCATCTTCGCGGTGGCCATCGGCATGGCGGTGGGGGCCGGCTATCTCATTGGCGCGGCTGTTGCGATTCCCATTTGGGGGGCCGCCTGCGGAATCATGGAATCGGTCGCAAGGAGCCGGGGCCGATCATCCAGCATCAGACTTCGAGCCGAATCGGTCGCCATCGGGGAAGCCGCGATTCACGAACAACACGGCCAGTCCATCGTTCGCTATCGGCTGCTGCGGGTGGACGCCGGCGGCAAAACCCCGACTGTGGATTTGACCTACCGCATCTGGCTTGCGGCCAACGCCAAACCCGCGGCCCTCATCGATATGCTGCACCATCGCCCCGGTATCCTCAAAGCGAATTGGTCGGTGCGGTGACGCCGAAAGCTCATTCGGAACAATCGGCTAATCCACCACCATCGTCTAACTCGGCTGGTCTGGATAGACTTGCTACACGGACTTCGGCGGCTAACTCGCCGAGCTACGTCCATACTAAATGCGAGCGGTTATGCCCATGTCGCCGGGTTTCACCGCTAAATGCACTGATTTGTTGGGAGTCAATTGATGCGGCGCTGGGCGATTATCGGACTGTTATTGACGACCGGCTGCCTTGAGCAGAACAAACCCCCTAGCAAGCCAATGATTCCGCTGACGCGAGTGCCGGCCATCGTTCGCCGGCAGGCCATGGCCCAGTTGCCCACGGTACGCTATCACACGGCATGGCAACTGCCACACGGCGGTTATCAACTTCGCGGGAGGGATCCCAAAGGCGTGTCGCACGATGTAGAATTGACCAACGACGGCTCGATCCTTTCTTACAATTGATTCCCAATGGGCGGCGTTATGCCAGTGCCGCTCGTTATCATCAACGCGGTCGGTTTGACGCCAAGGTTGTTGCCATACGCGCCGCGCTTAGCAGCAATCGGATCGTGTGTTCCATTTCGTGAAGTCTTACCGGCCATCACATGTACCGCGCAGGCCACATTGTTGACAGGAACAACGCCGGACCATCATGGCATCGTCGCCAACGGCTGGCTGTTCCGCGATACCAACGAAGTCCGCTTCTGGCTGCAAAGTAACCGACTCATCGAAGCCGAGCCGCTCTACGTCACGGCCAAACGCCGGGCCGCGGCACGCGGCCGTGAAGTCACCATCGCGAAGTTATTCTGGTGGTTCAACCAGGGCGCTGCCGTTGATTGGTCGGTGACGCCGAAGCCGCACTATGGTATTGATGGCCGAAAAGCGTTCGACATTTCCACCTCACCGCTGGAGTTGCGCGATTCATTGGTGAAGCAACTCGGCCCGTTTCCATTTCAAGCCTTTTGGGGGCCGCTGGCCAGTTTGCGTTCGACGCAGTGGATCGCCGCGGCCGCCACGTTGACATTGGTGGACCAGCGGCCCGATCTGTCTTTGGTCTACCTTCCGCACCTGGATTACGATCCGCAGCGTTTCGGGCCGAGCGGCTGTAATATGCCCAAGCTGGTCCGCGAGTTGGATGATGCCGCCGCCCCGTTGCTCGACGCGGCGAAGGCCATCGGCGCTCGTGTGTGGGTCGTCAGTGAATACGGCCATTGCGATGTCACGACGCCGGTTTATCTCAATCGGGCGCTGCGAACTGCGGGGTTGTTATCCGTGCGGCCCGGACCATTCCGCGAGCAACTCGATTTGTATGGAAGCCGGGCGTTCGCCGTGTGCGATCACCAACTGGCCCATGTGTATGTTCGCGATGACAAAGACGTGCCGCGCGTCGTCGAAACGTTAAACCAATTGCCCGGCATAGATCGTGTGCTAGCCGGCGATCAACGCGACGAGATTCATCTGCGTCATGCGCGGTCTGGCGAGATCATCGCCCTGGCAAAACCCGACGCATGGTTTGCCTATCCGTTCTGGTTCGATGACGAACAGGCTCCGGACTACGCCCGTTGTGTGGCCATTCACAGCAAACCAGGGTATGACCCGTGCGAACTGTTTTTTGAACCACAGTTGCGCCTGCCGAAACTCCGGGTTGCTATGAAGCTAGCCCAAAAAGCGCTGGGCTTTCGCATGACCATGGACGTGGTGCCGCTCGATGCATCGCTGGTCCGTGGCAGTCATGGGCTGGCTGCGACCAACGACTTGGATCGACCACTCTGGATTAGCGATAGGCTTTCGCAGGATGCGAGCCCCTTGCCCATGACAGTGTTCCGCGATGCCGTGCTGGAGGCGCTGGGATTGCCGGCATAAGGCATTCAGAACGCACGTTAGCCAATCTGACACTCCCGACACACGACACCGTCGCTTACGCTTTCGGCTCTGATGTGGATTACTCGACCGGCCGTCGCTGACGCTTCAGGCTTCGCTCAGGCGCAGTCGAATACAGTAGCAGTTCGTCCATGTTCGTGTTAAAACAACATCATCCCATTCGGAGCGAACGATGCCACGTCGAAACGCCCGACCCCTACTGCGAGCGTTGGAAGAGCGTAACGCGCCTGCCGTGTTCACGGTCATGAACACGAATGATGCTGGTGCGGGGTCGCTGCGGCAGGCGGTGCTGGATGCAAACGCCCTGGCGGGGGCCGACAGCGTCGTGTTTGATGCGGCGGTGTTCGCCAGTTCGCAGACGATCACACCGATCAGCGGCCAATACGTGATCACCGATGCGGTTGAAATTGTCGGGCCAGCCGCCCGACTAACCGTCAATGCCAACAAGGCGAGTCGCATATTCCACGTCAACACTTCCGCGCTGGCTCAGACCAAGATCACCCAATTGAAACTGATGAACGCATACGCCACTTCTTCGGGTGGTGCGATCCTCCACACCAGCGGAACGCTGACATTAGCATTCATGGGATTTGTGAACTGTACGGCAAGCGCCGGCGCTGCAATCAGTCTGGAGTCATCCGATGCAACGCTTACGATTGCGGACAGCGAATTGACCGGTAACTCAAATGATGTCATCAGACTGCTTCCGACCGGAACCGCGACGATCATGCGCTGTTTGATCGCGGACAATCTCGGTGGCGCAATCGTCGCTCATAACGGTACTGTAACCGTGTTAAACAGTACAATTTCCGGCAACAGCGGCCCCCTCGCCGGCGGCATCTACGCGGGCAATCCCGTCAACCTCACGGTCAACAACTGTACTATTGTTGACAACTTGAATTCGGGCGTGTTTTCCGATTCCAATTTCGGCTCAGCCACCGTCACCATTAACAGCACAATCGTCGCCAATAACTTGAATTATGATGTGAAAGCTCTGGTCTTAGGCCGAAGGAACCTTGTTCGTAGCACCGTTGGATTCTCCCCCTTGGAGTTTCCCAATTACTCCAATCTAGACCCGATGTTATCGCCACTAGGCGATCACGGCGGACCGACGCGAACTTACGTATTATTGCCCGGTAGCCCTGCCATCAACAAAGGGTTGAATCCGTCGGGCCTCACCACCGATCAGCGCGGGCCTGGATTCCTGCGCGTCGCCGGTATCGCCGCGGACATCGGCGCTTTTGAAAGCAGCGGAGAAGTTCCAGTTGCGTTGTCGAAAGCGCCTGTTGTTCAAACGGCGGGTTTGACACTTCAGTCCATTCATGTCACCTATGCGGACGACATGGCCATTGATGTCAAATCGCTGGGGACAGGGGACATCACCGTCAGCGGACCGGGCGGATTTATGGCCGTCCCGTCATTTGTCGGGGTGGACATTAACTCCAACGGTTCTCCACGAATAGCCACCTATCAATTGACCGCGCCCGGGGGAGCCTGGGATCCAGCTGAAACCGGTACATACACGGTCACAATGGTGGCCGGGCAAGTCTTTGACACCAATGTACCAATGCCGAACGCCGTACCACCCGGCATCATTGGGACGACGTCCGTCGCAATTCCACAAACTTTCCGAGTGGACATTGTTTCCGATGAAGATGACAACAATCATAGCGCAGGCGATCTGAGCCTACGTGAAGCGATCAAGCTCGCGAACCAGTTTTCGGGAGTACCGGACCGCATCACGTTCGACCCGACCATATTCGCGGCGCCGTTATCCATACCGGGTTTCCTGACAATCACCGACCCAGTGGAAATTATTGGACCGGCGGCTCGGCTGACGCTTGAAGGCGGCTACATACTCATCGACGTCCCATCTTTCTCAGGCCAACCCATATCCATTACGCGGTTGACCATCGGCGAATCATTGAATTCATATGGCATATACAACTATGACGAAGCACTTACGCTCAACGACGTTACCATCAACAATTGCATCGGGAGTTATTACGGAGGTGCCATCAGAGTTTCCAAAGAGCCTGGATCGGTGGCACTATACAACTGTGTCCTGAGCAATAATCGCGTTGCTACCTCCTTTCAAGGGTCAAGTTTCGGTGGCGGCATATACCTTGGCCCCAATACTAGTGGCAGCGTGGTGAAATGCAGCCTGACCAACAACGTAGTGGTCCCAGGCGGGTTGGATGACAGTGGAGGCGCAATCTTCGCAAGTGTCGGCGCGAAGCTGACCATCGTCGACAGTTTGATCGCTGGAAATAGCGCACCCTACGGAGGCGGCATCTCGTTGTACGATGCGACCGCCGTCATCCGCAACTGCACTTTCACGAATAACAAGGCGTCACTTGGTGCAGCGATATTGGCGGTTGGAAACAGCTCACTTCTGATTCAGAACAGCACCATCGCTGGAAACACCGCGAGCGCGAACGGTGGCGGAATCTACTCATCAAGCGCATTAGTCACTGTTGAAAGCACGATTCTCGACAATGACACCAGCGGATTGATCGCCGATGTTTATGGAACATTGTCAGCGAATCACTGCCTCTTCAGAAATCCTACCGGCGCAACGATCAATGGCGTAAATAATCTATTCAACATTAGTGCAATGCTCGGCGCGCTGGGTAACAACGGCGGGCCGACGCAAACCATGCCATTGTTGCCCGGCAGTCCGTGCATCAACGCCGGCAACAATGTGGCCGGGTTGTTGGCTGACCAACGTGGATTCACACGCGTGACTAACGGCACGGCCGACATTGGCGCTTACGAAGCCGGTGCCGTAGCGGTTGCTCCGCCCACCGCCAAACTTTCCGTCAACAACGGTAACGTTCAACGATCCATGGTCACTGCTTTCGAAGTGACCTTTAGTACTGTCGTTCAGTTCTTGAACGGAATCGCGTCGGCGATGGTTCTTACTCGCACCGGTTCTGCCGGCCCAATTGGAGCGGTGCCCTTTGCCGTTTCCCAGACCGGTAATACGGCCACATTGCAATTTGCCGATCCTACATTTGCACCTTTAGGAGGGTCGTTGATAGACGGCCGCTATCAACTTACACTCAACGCCGACCAAATCTATGGAGCTGGCGGCCTACTCGACGGCAATGGCAACGGCATTGGCGGAGATACGCAAGTCCTTGACTTCCATCGTCTATTTGGCGATGCCAACGGCGACCGATATGTTGGCCCGACGGACTTCCTCGCATTTCGCGCGGCATTGGGCGGTTCCGGGATTACGTTTGACTTCACTAACGACGGTTACGTCGGCGTAAACGACTTTCTCCAATTCCGCCTGCGCTTTGGCGGGTCGATTTGATGCGTTGCGCTGATTCGCGCTCCGCTGCGGAGTACCTTCGCGTCGCGGCTAACCGCTGCGGCTGATTCGAATTTTGTTGCGAGGGGAATACAATGCTCGCCAACCGCTCGATTGACATTGGAGTGCAGGGGCAATGGCCGAATCCGCTACGAACATCACCAGTGTCCTGAAAGAAACGCGCAAGTTCGCGCCGCCGGCGGAGTTTGCGGCGAAGGCGTTTATTCCGTCGCTGGCCGAGCATGAGCGGCTGACCAAGTGGGCGAAAGAAAAGCCTGACGAGTTCTGGGCCGAGGCGGCGAAAGCGTTGCACTGGTTCAAGCCGTGGACCAAGGTGCTGGATTGGCAGCCGCCCTTTGCCAAGTGGTTCGTCGGTGCGACGACCAATGCCAGCTATAACTGCCTCGATCGGCACGTGAATGGTGCGCGCAAGAACAAGACAGCCATTATCTTCGAAGGCGAACCCGGCGACTCGCGGACGCTGACTTACGAACAACTTCACCGCGAAGTGTGCAAGTTTGCCAATGGGTTGAAGAAGCTCGGCATCGGCAAGGGCGATCGCGTCACGATTTATATGCCGATGGTGCCGGAAGCGGCAATTGCCATGCTGGCGTGTGCCCGCATCGGCGCGACGCATTCGGTGATCTTCGGCGGTTTCTCGGCCGACGCCGTTGCGGATCGAAATAATGATGCCGGTGCCAAGGCCGTGATCACGGCCGACGGCGGCTGGAGACGCGGCAAAGTCATTCCGCTGAAAGCCAATGTCGATGAAGCACTGACCAAATCGCCGACGGTGCAAACTTGTATCGTGCTCAATCGTTGCAACACCAATGTGACCATGAAGCCGGGC
>JANNLP010000626.1:0-1632 GCA_031396905.1 Gemmataceae bacterium | reverse complement strand
CGTGTCAGGCATCGGCTGCTCAAGCCGATTCCCGTATTACCTCGACACTTACGGCTTTCACGGCATTCACGGTCGTGCACCAGCCATCGCTAGCGGCGTAAAAATCAGCCGGCCCGATTTGCAGGTATGGGTGGTGACTGGCGATGGCGATGGTCTCTCCATCGGCGGCAATCACACCCTGCACGTGCTGCGTCGCAACCTGGATGTGAAGGTCTTGTTGTTCAACAATCAGATCTATGGCTTGACCAAGGGCCAATATTCTCCCACCAGCCCGATGGGCAAAAAGACTTACAGCACGCCGATGGGTTCCGTGGACAACCCGCTGTCGCCGCTGGTCTTCGCGCTGGGTTGCGAGGCGACGTTTGTCGCGCGCTCGGTGGACATTGATACACAACACCTCGTGGCCACACTGGAGCGAGCCGCCAAGCACAAAGGAACGGCCTTCGTTGAGATTTACCAAGATTGCAACGTCTTCAACATGGATGCGTTCAAGTACGCGCAGGACCGCTCGGTGAAAGACGACAACATTGTCTACCTCGAACACGGCAAGCCGCTGATTTTTGGCAAGAACCGTGACAAGGGCGTGCGCGTGAATCCCAACACGATGCAGCCCGAAGTCGTGCAACTCGGCAAAGAATGCCGCGAAGACGACTTGCTCTTCCACGATGAAAAGTCGCCGGACGCCTCGCTGGCATTCATGCTCGGCAAGATGAGCAAGGACAACAACTTACCTGAGCCGGTCGGTGTCTTCCGCGCCGTTGACAGGCCCAGCTACGACGAATTGTTGAACGGCCAAGTGACAGAAGCCATCGCCGCCAAAGGCCTCGGCGATATGGACAAGTTGTTCAATAGCGGGGATACGTGGGTCGTGGAGTGAACTGTACATGACGACAGCAGCACCAACTCGAGATCTGAAGGAACTCGCTCGGCTCGGGGCGGAGGTCTATGATCGCCAAGTACGGCCATCTCTGCGCCCAGAAGATGATGGTAAGTTTGTCGCGATTGACGTCATCACCGGCGAATTTGAGATTGATGACGACGATTACACAGTCGTGACTCGTCTTCTCGCCCGTGTCCCAGCGGCAGACGTGTGGTTGCTCCGTGCTGGCTACCCGACGGCGTACAGGATGGGATCGATTCGATGATCCTCGGAACAGTGAACGCCCGCAACGAAGCCCTCGTTCAACTTCGGCTACGTGGTCCCAGCGGAATTGAAACAGCAATAGAAACAATCGTCGATTCAGGCTTCACAGCGGCTTTGACGCTGCCGATGGCGAACGTGACTGCTTTGAACCTCACTCGAAATTCGGGTAGCGAAGCGGTAATGGCCGATGGGTCGGTTCGGCAATTCGACATTTACGCCGCCGAAGTATGGTGGGGCAATGGCTGGCAATCCGTGATGGTATCTGCCGTTGGATATGAATCACTGTTGGGTATGAGATTACTGGCTGGCCATCAGCTGCGGGTTGATGTGATAGCTGGCGGAGTCGTTGAAATCACTCCGCTATCGTAAGGAGCGGCGGCCCGTCCCGCTTGCCCAGTCGATGCGAATCACCTAATCTGGTCTCAGGGATCTCTTTCTCGACCGACCAACGAGGATTCGCACCAATGTTCCAATTTGCAGCTTTGCTA
>JANNLP010000609.1:0-8183 GCA_031396905.1 Gemmataceae bacterium | reverse complement strand
GAGTTTCAGGTCAACACCTACACGACCGGCGATCAGGTGTATCCCTCGGTGGCTGTGGACTCCGACGGCGACGCCATGGTCGTGTGGTATGGCAGCGGCCAGAACGGCGGCGGCTACGGCGTTTACGGTCAGCGCTTCGGGTCACCCAACCCGTTAGCCAAGGTCGAGAGCATTCGAGTTAACGCCGGGAGCCCACAGCGCGGTCGCGTTACAAGCGTTTCCGTGACATTCGATCAACAAGTGAATTTCATGGCTGCCCCGAGTGCGGCGTTTCAGTTGCATCGCCAATCGGACAATCAATCGGTCATACTTAGTGCTGTGGTCAACGGCAACACCGTTACGCTGTCCTTTACTGGTGGTCCACTCGATTTCGGTTCACTCGCCGATGGCCGATACACACTCACCATTGACGCAGGTCAGGTGTCTAACGCAAATGGGCTTCTCGACGGCGACAGCAATGGCATTGCTGGCGACAATTTCGTTCACGTGGGCGGACCGTCGAATGGTCCCAGACTGTTTCGGCTGTTCGGCGACTTTGACGGCGACGGCACAATTGCCGCAAACGACTTTATTCAGTTTCGACTCCCCTTAGGCGGATCGCCCAGCCCTGCTTTTGATTTTTACAATGACAATTCAGTAGACGCCAGCGATTTCATCCAATTCCGCCTGCGCTTTGGCGGGTCGGTGTGAACAAGCAAGCCCAGCCGTGGGCGATGGCTGGGCTTGGTTATTGTTGGTTGTTGTTACATCGGCTGACGCGGGGCGGGTTTCACCTTGATTGTTTGCCGCTGGCCGTCGCGGTCGATTTCGAATTCGATTTCGTTGCCGGTTTGGAGCAGGGCCAGGACGGCGGCGGGGGTCTCGCCGAGGGGTTTGCCGTTGGCTTTGAGGAGCAGGTCGCCGGCTTTCAGGCCGGCTTTCTCGGCGGCGCCGCCGGGGATCACGCTTTCGATTTTGATGGGGCCGTCTTCCTCGACTTTCAGTTGCACGCCGAGCGTGAATTGCGCGGGCTTGCGGTCGGTCACCAGCGCGGTCAGTTCCTGGCCGAGTCGTTCCAGTTGCGGGCGGCGCTTCGGTGCGCGGGCGTTGCTCATCACGACCATGAACGACTTGGCGTTGCCGGCGTACAGGATGTCAAAGCCGTATCTGTCGCCGCCGACCAACATGCCTTCGCCCGGCCCTGCAAATAGCTGGAGCGATTCTTTCGACAACAGCTTGCCGCCCTTCACGGCTTGCGTCCATTTCCACATGTCCTCGGCCGTGGAGGTTTGGCCGCCGCTGCCCATCACCAGCCAACTTGTCTTGCCCCAATACGGCGGTGCGTTGATCTCGCCGTCCTTACGCGGGCCGTAGCCGATGGCCATGCGCTCGTCGGCATACTTGTCGCCGAAGAAACCGGTGTCGGTCATGCCGGCGGGCTTGAACAGGTTTTCGCGGGTGAAGTCCTGATACGACTGGCCGCTGACGATTTCGATGATCGCGGCCAGGAGACCGAATGCCGAGTGTGAGTGTTGCCGCTGCTTGCCCGGTTCGAAGAGCAGATCCTGGCTGAGGATGCGTTTGATGGCTTCGGTGCGGTCGATCCAACTGTGGTCCTTATCGCGATCGGACATGTCATCATGAAAATCCTGCAGGCCCGAGCGACCGGTCATGAGGTGCCGGATCGTCATTGCTTTCTTATCGTCAGGAACGTTGTCGAGATGCTTCGTGATGGAATCATCCGGACTCAGTTTGCCGCGCTCGGCGAGCAACAGGATGCCGGCCTTCGTGAAATCAATCGGCGTCGAACCGATGGCGAGGATGGTATCGGGGCGCATGGCGATCTTCTTGTCGCGGTCGGCCAAGCCGTAAGCCTTGTGAAGCTTGATCACGCCATCCCGGGCAACGAGCACGACACCGGAAAAGCCCTGGTCCGTCTCCCAGTCCATTCGGGCATCAAGCGATTCCCAACCGATGGTCGGCGGTGGGACCGATGCCTTGGTTGGCTCCTGGGCACACCCGATGAGGGTGACTCCGAAACCGACGAACGCGAGGACGCCCCATGCGAATGCGGTGGGCCGTTTTCCAGTATTCATGAGCAGCTCCCGTGGACACCTAAAATCTTAGGCTTATCGACTTAGGCAATAGTAATAAGTAGTTCGCAGAATGTCAATGAGAATTGCAAACGAGTGGAAATTGTGTGAGCAGTTTGGCTGGAACACACGGAAACGCCAAATTCCATTCGACAGATATTGAGGCTTTCTTCCGCGTCTTGGCGGGTGCGCATCCGATGTCCATCACTGTGGCCCGCTTCAGCCGTTTTCCGCTGTGTTTCATAGATTATCAGCCTTATCCCCACTATTTGGAGTCGGATTGTCATGGCTTTGTCTGCCGCACAAATTGCACAACAGAAGAAGCAGGCCGAGGAGTTGTTGTTCAGCGGCCCCGAGCATTTGGGATTCGGCAAGCGCATGTTTTTCGGGCAGTTTCGTGCCGACCATGTGATGCCGTATCCGGTGTTGCCGGCCGATGAACAGAAGACGGTGGATGACGCCGTCAAGAAAGTGCAGGCGTATTGCGACACTTCCATCGACGCGGCCGAGATCGATCGTATTGCCGACATTCCGAAGAAGGTGATTTCCGGGTTGAGCGAACTCGGCGTGCTGGGCATGACCGGGTCGAAAGAGTTCGGCGGCCAGGGGTTCTCACAGCAGGGTTATTGCAAGGTGCTGGAAGTGCTGGGCGGGCATTGTTCCAGCACGGCCGTGTTTGTGAATGCGCATGGGTCGATTGGTATTCGCGCACTGATGTTGTTTGGTACGCCGGAACAGCAGAAGACGTGGATGCCGGGTTTGTGCAAAGGCGAGATGCTCGGCGCGTTCGCACTGACTGAAGAGAAAGCCGGCTCGGATGCGGGCAACGTGCAGACGAAGGCCGACCCGGTGGACGATGGCAAGGCTTACGTGCTCAACGGCACGAAGCGCTACATTACTAATGGCGCGATCGCCGACGTGTTGACAGTGATGGCTCGGACTCCGGACCCGAAGGGCGGCGAAAGCAAAGTCACCGCGTTTCTGGTGACGCCGGACATGCCGGGGTTCAAGGTCGTTGAAGCCCGCGCGCCGAAGTGCGGCATCCGCGGCACGGCCACCGCGTGGCTGGCATTTGAGAACATGAAGGTGCCGGCCGAGAATATTCTGGGACCGATCGGCAAGGGCTTGCGTGTCGCGCTGCATGTATTGGATTTTGGGCGAACCACGTTTGGAGCGACTTGCACCGGGTCGGCGAAGACTTGCATCAAGGCCGCGAGCAAACATGCCAAGAGTCGCGTGCAGTTTCAACAAACGTTGGCTGAGTTCGAGTTGGTGAAGAAGAAGATCGGTTACATGGCGGCCCATGCGTTCGCCATGGAAGCAATGACGACGATCTGTGCCAAGCTCATTGATAGCGGTGCCGACGATTACATGCTCGAAACGGCGATGCTCAAGGTCTTCGCCACCGAGCATCTTTGGACCATCGTCAACGACACCATTCAAATCTTCGGCGGCCAGGCGTATTTTTCCAACGAGCCGTACGAGCGCATGATGCGCGACGCCCGCATCAACACCATTGGCGAAGGTGCCAACGATGTGTTGAAGGCGTTTATCGCCGTGGTGGGTTGCCGGGCACCGGGCATGCAACTCGATGCGGCCCGCAAGAACCCGCTGAAACATCGCTCGAAACTCATGGAAGTAACCTGGCAACAAACGGCCGGGCGGTATCAGACGCCGGATGTGCCGGTGGTGAGCAAAGACCTGAAGCCGGCGGCGACCGCCCTGGGCAAGCGCGTAAAGCAACTTGGCTTGGTGTTGCCGTGGGTGTTCCTGCGGGCGGGTACCGAAGAGCGATTCATCCAAAGCCAGTTGATTCACGAACGGCTGGCCGATGCTGCGCTGGATCTTTACGCGTCGGCCTGCACGTTGAGTCGCCTGGATCACATTTATCAAAACGGCAACGGCAACCCGCAACAGACGCAAGCCGAAGTCGCGGCCGGGCGCTACTTCCTCAAACTCGCCGACCGCCGCATCGCGAACACGTTTGCCGCCCTGCGCGACAACGATGACACGTACACGTTAGCCGCAGCGGATGCGACGCTGGCGGTGAATTGAATGCATCTTCATCACCACGAAAGACACGAAACACACGAAAGGTCTCCGGTATTGGTCTTTTTTTCGTGTAATTCGTGTTTTTCGTGGTAACTGAATTTACAAACACCATGACCACCTACCTTGATCCCGATGTGCTGGCGCGGGTGCGGTCGTTGGAGTTGTCGGCCAAGCGCGTCGTTGATGGCGTGTTGGCGGGGGCGCACAAAAGTCCGCGGCACGGGTTTGCGGTCGAGTTTGCCCAACACCGGGAATATGTCGCCGGCGATGACGTCAAACATCTTGATTGGAAAGTCTTTGGCAGGACTGAGCGCTATTATCTTAAGCAATACGATCTGGAAACGGATCTGACGGCTTGGCTGATCGTCGATGCCTCGGCCTCGATGCGTTACGCATCCGGCGATGTCTCCAAATATGACTATGCGTGTCTGCTGGCTGCGTGCCTCGCGCATCTGGTGTTGAAGCAATCGGATCGCGTTGGCCTGGCGATCGTGGATTCGCAAGTGCGGCGATTCCTGCGGCCCGGCGGGCAAACTGGACACATTGCCGAGATCATCCGCTCATTGGCGGCAGGTGCCACCAAGGAAGAATCGCGGCTGAGCATCGCGATCCACGAATTGGCTAGTCGCATTGGTCGGCGCGGCGTCGTGATACTCTTAAGCGATTTTCTCGATGATCCGGCCGAGGCCATTGAAGGCGTACGCCGACTGCGATTCGACCGCCATGAAGTCATAGCCATTCGCGTGCTTGACCCGGCGGAAGAGGATTTTCCATTCGCATCGGCGACGCTTTTCCGTGGTTTGGAAATCCCGCAAGAGTTGCTGACCGACCCGCGCGGCTTACGGCAAACCTATCGCGAAGAGTTGGAGGCTCATCGCCGTCAGCTTGCCGCTGGCCTGCGTGGCCTCGACGCCGACTTGCTGGAGATTCGCACCGACGCCGACCCGGGGCGAGTGTTGGCGAAGTTTCTCAGTGAGCGGGCGTGATCCGACTCAATGGCTGAATCCCGTGGCGCGCCACATGCCGATGATGCCCACGCCCACCCAAAACACATTGAGTAACGTGTAAGCCCGATCTTTTTTGATGATGGCACACCATGAAAGCATGATCGCGTCGACGGTGTTGAAGGCCCAGACGAAGAAGAATGGGCTATTCGGGCCAAGCCAACTTACCAGCGAGAAGCTGAAGATGCGCATCAGCACGCCGATCATCTCGATGGCCTGGATGTGCTGTGACACCGCTGCGTTGAGTCGTTGCCACCGTTGCTTCAACATGTCGAATTGCTCCATCTAATGACTATGTCTAATTACGTTACAAGGCGGGCACGACGATAGCGATTGCTCGACCCGTTGCAACCGGCGCGCTTTGTCGTACCCTCACCCACAACGCCAGATTATGGGAGTGTCCGCCATGCCGCAGAAGGTTCGTGTTGCGATTATCGGGCTGGGCTTTGGGGCCGAGTTTATTCCTATTTATCAGGCTCATCCGGATGCCGAGATGTATGCGGTGTGCCGGCGCAACAAGGCGGAGTTGGACCGGTGCGGCGACCGCTTCGGCGTGGACGTGCGCTATAGCGATTTCAATGATGTGTTAAAAGACCGCAACATTGATGCGGTGCATATTAACAGCCCGATTCCCGATCATGCTCCGCAGGCGATTGCCGCGCTGAAAGCCGGCAAGCACGTGGCTTGCACGGTGCCGATGGGCGTGTCCGTGGATGAATGCCGGCAGATTGTCGAGTTGCAGAAGCAGACCGGCAAAGTCTACATGATGATGGAGACGGTGGTTTACAGCCGTGAGTACTTGTTCGCAAAGGACCTGTACGACCGTGGCGTGCTGGGCCGGATTCAGTTCCTGCGCGGCAGCCATCAACAGGACATGGATGGCTGGCCTGACTATTGGCCGGGGTTGCCGCCGATGTGGTACGCCACTCATTGCGTCAGCCCGTGCCTGGCCATTCTCAGTGACCCGGCTAAGAATCAACTTGCCCATGCGGAAAGTGTGGTGTGCCATGGTTCGGGCCGCATTCGGGAGGAGTTGATTGCCAAGTACAAGAGTCCGTTCGCCGTTGAATCAGCTACGTTCAAGATCAATGGGCACGACGCTGTTGCCGAGGTGACGCGATCGTTGTTCGACACGGCCCGGCAATATCGCGAGAGTTTTGATGTGACGGCGTCCAATGTCAGCTTCGAATGGCAGCAGTGCGAAGGCGAAGACCCCGTGCTGCACATGCGTGGACTGCCGGAGCCGCAGATACCTCGTCGAGTAAAGGTGCCCGATTTTGCGGGTCGGTTACCGGACCCGATCCGCAAGTTCACCGGCGCGATTCATGACGCGACGCACCTGAGCTTCCTGCAAGGCGGCGGCCACGGCGGCAGCCACCCGCACCTCGCCCACAACTTCCTGATGGCCGTGCAGGGCAAGCAGCCCGCTTTCCCTGACGCCGCCACCAGCGCCAACTGGACGATGGTGGGCTTATGCGCCCACGAATCGGCAATGAAGGGCGGCGAGCGCGTGGCGATACCGCCGCTTTGAAAGCAAAGCTACGAAGTTCGTTGCCGGGTTAGCAATAATGTGACCTTGCCGTATTGTGCGCCTTCCAGCGCGCGCAAGTCGTGTTCGATATCGACCAGTTCACCCAGCTTACTGGTCCAGCGACCATTTGGCAGTCGCCGAGCCGCATGTAGTATGCAGCCATCATCATTGGTATAAAGCGCAATGTAGTCTGCACCGTCGTCATTTAGTGCATCGCATTCAGAGAATCCCGATGAACGGAAGGTCTCAAGAAGACACGCGATTGTTTCCCAGCGGTATTCGTCAAATGGCCAATAGGATGTCGCGTCGGGCCACCACCAACGTGATTGATCGCCGGCCGCCCACGCGATGCAGTTGTAGCCACTGTCGGATGGACTGGTGATAAGGTATTCAGTGCCGCAAAGTCCGGGGAAAAGTGTCTCAAGGTCAGCCATCATAGCCAACCCTGATCATGACCCCATTGTTGCCAACTCTCGATCATTAGGTTGATGTTGCCGGCTTCCGACGAAGAAACCGGATCCGCTCCTGTAATGGACCTTAGCGCGCCAAACCAATGTCGTCGAGTTGTCGCCAAGTCGCGCAGCATCAAGGGCACGGCTGGCAAGCCAAGCGAAATAATCTCCTGATATGCCGGGTGATTCACCCGAACGGACGTTGAAGAATGAAACGCCGTTTCTCTCGTCCACAAGTCCGCCAGTCGTTGAAACCGCTGTTCCAAAGTCTCTGTTACACCCGACACGTCGATTTCCAACGTATGGCCAATCGGCAACGAAACCGGGCCTTCCGGCACGAACACATTGCCATCGAAGCGAACTTTGACGACCATCCGCAATGTCCCCGATTGGAGGTTCACAGTATCATTGTATCACAGTCTTCCGTCATGATTCGCAGGTTACCATGAAATACGGCTTCAACCTCCTTCTCTGGACCACGCATGTCACGGCGGAGCACTTTGCGATTTTGCCCAAGCTGAAAGCGGCCGGCTATGACGGCGTCGAGATTCCGTTGTTTGAAGGCGATGCGGCTCACTTCAAGACCGTCGGCAAGGCGATCAGCGATGCGGGGTTGAAGTGCACGGCTGTTACTGTCGTGTCGCCGGAGGCTAATCCAATCAGCCCGGATGCGGCTGTGCGTTTCAAGGCGGTGGAGCGGATCAAATGGGCCATTGACATGACAGCCGTTTGCGGCGGCGATGTGCTGTGCGGTCCGTTTCATTCGCCGCTGGCGGTGTTTACCGGCACCGGACCCACGGGCGACGAAAAGAAGCGGGCAGCCGATGTGATGCGCGTTTGTGCGGAGTACACCCAGCAGAGCCGCGTGACTTTGGCGATCGAATATCTGAACCGCTTCGAGTGTTACTTCCTCACCACGGCGGCCGAAACGGCGGCATTGGTAAAGGCCGTCGATCACGCGCATTTTCGAGGCATGTACGACACATTCCACGCCAACATCGAAGAAAAGAAGTTCACGCCGGCCTTGGAGTCGTTGCGGAACTGCCTGGCCCATGTTCACATCAGCGAGAAC
>JANNLP010000602.1:0-6313 GCA_031396905.1 Gemmataceae bacterium | reverse complement strand
GGCGGCTCTCGACGTACCGGCAGAGGCTATCCGTTCGGTAATTGTCTTTTTGGGTGGAGGCACGTTCAAGTCGCCCATGCCGGCTAACGTTACCAGCGGTGGTGAATACATCACATACATCAAATCTTTTCGTCAGCCGATATTGTCGGAATTAGAAGTTCAAAATGCCGTGTCACAGATTCAGGCTGGTCGGCTTGCACCATCGCGGGAAACGCATCGCCAACACGTGCGGTTTGTCCGAGCGCCGAACTACCGGTGGGCCCAGGCGGCAAACAGCGTATGCGACGAACGATCAGATGGCTGTTGATTCTCGGCGTGATCGGCCTGCTTTTCTGGGCGGCCTCGGCGTCGGCCACTGCCTACTGGAAAGAAAAGAACCGCGTCACGTATCGCGAGGCCGAGGTGACCACCGGGCGGATCGTGGCAGTGGTCAACTCAACGGGCACCGTCAAACCAGTGCGGCTGGTCACGGTCGGCACGTTCGTGTCCGGCCCGGTTGCCGAGATTCTTGTCGATTTCAATGACGAAGTGAAAAAGGGCCAGTTGATGGCCAAGATCGATCCGCAACTCTACCTGGCATCCGTGGCCCAGGCGCGGGCGCTGCTTGCGACACGCAAGGCGGAATATGATCGTGCCACAGCCCTGTTGCAACAGGCGACCAACGATGAAGAACGGTCCAAAGGTCTGCGTAAGGAGAATAAGAACTTCATCTCGGACACGGAGATGGATCAATTCAAGTTCAAGAAAATGATGCTGGCCGCCGAACTGGCTGTCGGCTCGGCGTCGATTGATCAGGCCAAGGCCGCCCTCGATACATCCGAAGCCAATTTGGGTTATGCCGACATCCGTTCGCCGGTCGATGGTGTGGTCATCGATCGCAAGATCGATCCCGGACAAACGGTGGCCGCCTCGTTTCAAACGCCGGAGTGTTTCATTGTCGCGCCGGACATGCGCAAGGAGATGCGCGTATTCGCCAGCGTGGACGAGGCTGACATAGGTTTGATCGCTTCCGCCCAATCCAATGGTCAGCCCGTGCGCTTCACCGTGGACGCACATCCGGATGATTTGTTCGACGGCAAGATTCACGAGATTCGCAAGAACTCGATGACGACGCAGAACGTCGTGACCTATCCCGTCGTGGTGTCCGCACCCAATCCCGACCTGAAACTGCTGCCCGGCATGACCGCCAGCATCTCGTTCCAAGTCGGTGAAGTGAAGGAAGCCATTCGCATTCCCAATTCCGCGCTGCGCTTTTATCCGCTGCGCGAACAGGTGCACGAAGATGATCGCAAAATCCTGGAAGGCGGCGCCCTGGTCAACGACGATGAGGACAACACTGCCGCCAATACCGGCCATAGCGCCGAGGACAAGGCCGAAGCCCGGCGCAAACGCAACCGCCGGCACGTGTGGGTGAAAGATGGCGAATGGCTCCGCGCCATCGAAATCGTCACCGGCTTGAACGACAGCAAGAACACCGAACTGGTCTCAGGCAAGGTCACCGCCGGGCAAAAGCTGGTGACTGGCATTCAGGCGAAGAAATAGAATTGCTGAGACACGCAACAAGAGCCGAGGATTCTGATCGATGAACTTCAAGACGACATACGGACTGTTCGCAACCTTGTTGGTGTTGCTCGGGGTGGCGGCGTATTTCCTGCTGGTAGGGTCAAAGCCCGGCGACGAGACGTTGTTGCTCCCGGCCGGTAAGGCGCTCGCGCTCAAGGCGGCCAACTTTGATTCACTGACCATTGAACGCACGAAACCAGTCGCAGAGACGATGGTCTTCACCCGAGTCGATGACAAGCGATGGAAGATGGAGAAGCCATTCGAAGCACGGGCCGATGCCGGTGCGGTGGATCGAGTCATTGACGACCTTCTGGCCGCGCGCAAGGAAGGCAAAAACGACGTGCCCAAGAACCTCGCCGACATCGGGTTGGACAAGCCTTCCGTTACCGTGACGATGGCTCGCAAAGATGGCACGAAGTACGCTGTATCGCTCGGCAACGTTACGCTCGGCGGATTCGACGCCAAAGTCTTTGCCGTAGCAGGCGACCGACCGAATCAGCCCATGGATATTCGCCGGGGCACGCTATCAAGTTTCATCAAATCGGAAGGCAAGGAACAAACGGCCGGCGAGTTATGCAAGTCGGCCGCCGACTTCCGCTCGAAGGATCTGCTGCTGGCCGGCGCGGGCGTCAACCCGGCCGACGGCGTCACTTCGTTCAAACTCACAGATGGTAAAACCGAAGTCGCCATCGCCAAGACCCAGGATGGCAATTGGAAATTCGAGAAGCCTGAGAACTTCGGCCTGGCCGAGGCGAAAGGCGAAGCCGGCACTGACCCGGCAACGACTACCGGCGGCGTCGAGTCCTTAATCAAATCGCTCGTCGATCTCAAACCGGCAGCGACTACGGACTTTATTGATGGCGCGACCGACCTGGCGCAATACGGCCTGGCTAAAGATCAGGTGACCGGACCAACGATCACGGTGACGCGCAAGAACCCGGCCGGCGAGCCACGGCCTGAAACCCTTTATGTCGGCAAGAAGGATGATGCGTCTGGCCAAATCTTCGTGAGAGTCGAAGGCGAGGCGGCCGTGGCCAAGGTGCCCGCGAACTTATTGGAGCCGGTGCGGAAGATTCTCACCAACCCCGGCCATCTGCGCGACAAACAGTTGTTGTCATTCATGCCGTTGAGTTGTGATGCCGTGGATGTGAAGCTCGACGACAAGTTGTTGGAATTGCGAAAGACCGGCACGCCACCAATGTGGAAGTTGTACGATGCCGACGGCACCTCGCAATTGGCCAATGGGCCGAACGTGACTGAATTGCTTAACGCCTTCAATGGCCGCATCGTCAAAGACTTCCCGGATCCCGCCGCCACGGATGCCGCACTAGGGTTTGATCGCCCCGCCGCGGAATTGTCGCTCTACGTCGGCGGCATCATTCCCGAGGAGAAGAAGGAAGAAAAGAAAGACGAAGCGAAAGACAAGGATAAGTCTAAAGAAGAGAGCAAAGACAAGGCGAAAGCGGAGGAGCCAAAGAAGGAACCCGCGCCGCCGGTCAAACCGAAGATGAAAGAACCGACGGCCCGGCTGATCATCGGCAAACGCGACAAGGACTTGCTGTACGTTCGCCGCATCACCAAGGACAAAGACGGCAAAGAAACCAAGAACGACTTCGCCGTCTCGGAAACGTTGTGGGCCAAGGCGACCCGCGGCCGGATGGATTATCTCGACCCGGTGTTACCATCGTTTGTTGCTGGGGCTGTGACGAAGCTCGACTTCTCACGCGGCAACGAGCAGTTCACGATTGAAAAGCAGACGGATAAGCAACCAACGTGGATCATCCGCCTTCCGGCCGATCGCGCTGACCGTGCCGCCGACTCAGCCAAGGTGGATGGCATCCTCTCGGAACTGACCAATCTGGGCGTGGTGCGGCTATGGTCGGAAAAGCCCAACGACCGCGAACTGGATCGTTACGGATTGAAGTCGCCGCGACTCAAAGCAACCGTGACAGTCAAGGAAGGCGATAAGTCGATTGAAAAGCTTTACTTGTTCGGCGCGGAGACGGATGACAAAGTCGGCTACTACGCCAAGCAGGGCGACCGCGATCTGGTATTCGTCGTCAGCAAGGTGACGCTGCCGACGCTGGAAAGCGCCGAGATGCAGGACCCGACGGTGCTGAAACTCGAACCGACGAAAGTCACCGGCATCAAACTCACCGGCTGGCGCGACGTCGTCGGTCAACCCGTAACCCGCGAACTGGAACGCAAAGGCGCGAGCAACTGGACACTCAAAGGCGACGACAAAATCAAACTCAGTCCGGGCCAATGCGATGCATTCCTCGGAGCAATGGCAATGGTCCGCGCTGATTCCTTCGCCGTGCATAAAGCCGGACCCAAACCAGAGCACAAACTCACGGTGCCGACCGGAGCATTGGAAGTTGAACTCGCAATGGAAGGCGAAAAAGACCCGGTATTGCTGGCCATCGGCGGCATCGATCCCACGGGCAAGCTGTACTACGCCACCAGCAACAAACTCCCCGGCGACGTGTTCCTGCTGCCCAAAGGCATCTTCGAAGCCGTCAAAGCCAAACCCGGCTACTTCAACGCGGATTGATGGCGCGTGAACCGTTCGCCATCTTCCAAATGGTTGACCCTTTTCGCCGCCTTGCTCGGCTGGTCGTTCGACGGCATTGAGATGGGCGTCTTTCCGCTGATCGCCCGGCCGGCATTGCGCGAGCTGCTCGGTAGTGATGTCGATGAAGAAACCATTCGCCGGTGGAATGGCATTTTCGCGGCGGCGTTTCTATTGGGAGCCGCACTCGGCGGCGTTCTATTTGGCCGGCTCGGCGACCGCATTGGCCGGGTACGGGCACTGTCATTATCGGTGCTGGTCTATGCATTACTTACCGGCATTTCCGCTTTCGCGCAGTCGCCGACACAACTGGCATCCCTGCGTTTTCTTGCCGCTATCGGCATGGGTGGGGAGTGGGCGCTGGGTGTCGCACTTGTCGTCGAGACCTGGCACGAGCGAGCGCGACCATGGCTTGCCGGGGCCATCGCGGCAGCCGTGAATCTCGGCTATGTGACCATCGCATTACTTGCCCAAGTCATCTAACCAACGACTCAATGGCGCTGGCTGCTGGGCATTTGCGTTTTGCCTGCTCTACTGGCGTTTGTGGTGCGTGCATTTGTGCCCGAGTCGGAATCCTGGCGAATGTCCGTCGCAGATTCGCAACCATCCACTTGGCGCGAACTGATGTTACCAACGTGGCGACGCCCGCTCCTGGTCGGGACGGCGGCTGGTGCGGTATTGATGCTGGCCGTGTGGGGCGGCGTGCAGTACACGCAACTGTGGGCCGCCCAGCTTGCCGGCAGCGCTGCCGCCGCACAAGTCCAACTCGTCTCGGCCGGCAGCGCCGCCATCGGCGCAGTCATCAGCCCATTGTTACTCGTGAATCGATCCCGTCGCTTGGGCTGGGTATCAGTTTGCGGATCGGCGTTGGTCATCGCCGAGTTGTTCTTCCTGACCCAACAACAATTTGGAGCTATGTTTCTCGTCGGGGTCGCCGCACTGGGAGCGGCCACCGGCGCGGTGACGGGTTGGCTCACCCTTTATCTGCCCGAGTTGTTTCCGCCGCGCTTACGCGCCACCGGAATGGGCACCTGTTACAACGCTGGCCGGGTGCTCGCCGCGTTCGGCGTCATGCTCACCACCGGCCCGCTTGACGTTCGCGGCAACTACCCCCAGGCATGTGCCATCGTTTCGCTTGTCTATGTGTTCGGACTCGCGATCACACCGTGGATTGTTGAAACCAAACGGCTGGATGTGTAGGGTGGGTCGAGTACTCGAGACCCACCGCATACAGCGAATTCATCTCACTACATAGGTTTGATAAAACAGCCTGATGCCGCCAAGTCCTGATGCGTTCCGCGACTGTGTGATATTGACCGGCCCGACGGGGTCCGGCAAATCCACACTGGCGCTGCAGCTTGCCGAACGCATCAATGCCGAAATCATCGCGGCCGATTCAATGACGCTGTATCGCGGCATGGATATCGGCACGGCCAAGCCCACCGAAGTTGAGCGCGCGCGGGTTCGGCATCATTTGCTGGACGTGCTTGATCCATCCGAATCCGCCAGCGTGGCATGGTGGTTGGAGCAGGCGGCCGCAAGTGTCGCCGACATTCGCGCACGCGGCAAGACACCGCTGATCGTTGGCGGCACGCCGCTATATCTCAAGGCGATGCTGTTCGGCATATTCGACAGCCCGCCCGCCGACACCGCCTTGCGACAGCGACTGGAAGTCGAAGCTCAGCACGAGGGTGTTGAAAAACTCCATGCACGTTTGCACGCGGCGGACCCAATCACTGCACGTCGTCTTCACGTCAACGACGTTCGCCGCGTTGTCCGCGCACTGGAAGTCTTCGAACTCACAGGCAAGCCGATTAGCTCGTTCCAAACTCAATGGTCCCAACCGGCTTTCACTGATAACTGTCCACTGACCACTGACCACCTTTATTGTCTGGATCTGCCGCGCGAGGAGCTTTATGCGCGAATCGACAAACGTGTGGAGTTAATGATCGCGGCCGGGTGGTTGGAGGAGGTACGACAATTGCGGGAAAGAACGATGAGCCGCGAAGCCACTCGCGCGCTCGGGTACCGCGAATTGGGTCAGGTATTAGATGGAAAAATGGCGATGCCGGAAGCGGTGGCGTTTATTCAGCAGCGATCCCGGCAATTCGCCAAGCGTCAACTCACGTGGTTTCGCAATTGGCCCGGTTTGAAGTGGGTGCGACCCGAATTGACATT
>JANNLP010000581.1:0-4658 GCA_031396905.1 Gemmataceae bacterium | reverse complement strand
AAAAAATGCGGCCCAGTTCAGATCGAAGGCTGCAACTCGCCTTCGTGAAGTTGGAATCGCTAGTAATCGCAGGTCAGCAACACTGCGGTGAATGTGTTCCTGAGCCTTGTACACACCGCCCGTCAAGCCACGAAAGAGAGGGACGTCCGAAGTCGCTGTTAAAGGTGCCGAAGACGGACTTCTTGATTGGGACTAAGTCGTAACAAGGTAACCGTAGGGGAACCTGCGGTTGGATCACCTCCTTTCTAAGGATTTCTTAGAACGGTTGGTCTTCGGACCAGCTGATAACTGGTGTCGAGTAATCGACCCAGTACTTATGTCCGCATCCTTGCTGTGTCCTTCATCCCGCCGGTTGCAAAGATATAACGACCCCCGTCAATCGCAAGATTGGCGGGGGTTTTTTTCATGCCGCTTGCGGCTTAGCGCGTCAACTCTTGTACGCCATCCATTTCACGTTTACAATCACGTCCATGTCCCCTTCACTTGCCGACATTGTCAACCAGTTCAAACTCAAACCCGGTCAAAGCGTGCGCGAAAACGTCAACGGCCACACCGCCGAGCTGCGACTCTTGGATGACGAGTTGACGCCGGGCTTCGCGGAAGAACCGATGATCGACGATTGGCCCAACATTCCGGACCCGCCGGGTACCCGAGTCATTACCGCTGTTCGCGGACAGAAAGAGTATCCCAGCCCAATCCACATCGACGAATCCGACTTGGCACCGGAATGATCTACGCTCAACCGCCAATCGACGCCGCGCTTGACCAGGGTGACATCCTGGACGGCTGCCCGATGGTTGGACTGCGGTCGTTTGATGCCAATCGACTTGAGTCGGCACATTTTGATTTCGAGCTTTATGGCGCTATTGTGCTGACGCAGACCTGTGACTTGGAAAACCAAAAAGTTGATCGGGTCGTTGTCGCCGCGACCTTCGATGCTCAGTCTCTTGTCGATCAGGGAATCATGAAGCCCGCCGACATTCGTGGCCCGTTACGCGCCGGTCGTGTCTGGGGATATTATTTCCTATCGGCGGATGATATCCTCGGCCTCAACGAGATGATTGTCGATCTCCGCCGCCTCACGACTGTCCGAATTGAAGTCTTGAACGAACTATGCCGCGCCGGCCAACGCCGCGCACGGCTACTCACTCCCTACCGCGAACACCTCGCCCGCCACTTCGCCGAATCCTATGCCCGCATCGGCCTGCCCAAGCCGATGGAAACTGTGTGAGTCATGAGCTTCGGGCGCAGGTTTGGGAATCGGCCGATTCGACTGTGTCCTTCATCCCGCCGGTTGCAGAGATATAACGACCCCCGTCAGACGCAAGCCTGGGGGGGTTTTTTTTATTGCGCACGATCCGTTTTTTGTTTTTGACTTCAGCCCTGAAAGGGCGACATCACTTAGCCCAGGGCAAGCCGCTTCGGCGCCGCCCTGGGTTAAGTCCCCACAAAAAAACTCTTCCAAGCCCTGAAGGGGCGACATTAGCTACTTCGCCCACGGCCATTTTTGTAAACGCAGAGTGTCGGGCGTGTACCCCTGGTTCCTGGCCCATTCGGTGGCGCAGAGCAATTTGGCGAACTTTCGGCGAATGGCTTTCATCTTCGGTTGTTGCTTCCAGATCAAGTAACCCACACCGACTATTTCCAGCGACAGCGTGATCCAGAATGGCACCATGATGCCGATCAAAAGGAAGGCGAATGTCAGCAAAAATCCCAACATTAGGCCGATTATCTCACCAAAACTCGCGCCCATGGTTGATGCCTGCATCATGGCCTCGACTTGAAACTGACGCAGTTCCTCCGGCGTCGCGTGAGAGAGAATGTCGCGGACTTCCTCCGATTGCATCGGTGACCAACCGTGGTGCGGCCGCACAGTTGACTTCCCCACGAACCGCTCGGCCGACCAGCGATCAAACGCCGCTGTCGGGGAACTCGCAAACACATCAATGATCGACGGCGCTTCGCCGCTGTCACGCAGGCGCTTTCGCCACCGATGTCGAACCCAAATCGACTCCAACTGGCTCGCGATCAAAAAACCACCGAGTGTAAAGAGGAACGGTTCAGCAGGCAAAATCTTTTGCCAACACAAGATGGCTAAAATCCAGGTTGCGAACATCCAAACGACGAACGCCACCAGCATTGGTTTGGAGTTCATCAAGGTGAACAATCGCTCAGACCGTCGAAATCGCCAGTGCACTACATTGGCGGCGATGATCGCAAACCAGACCCCACTGCCGTAGAAGATGACGTCATCCATTCGCGACCCCGGCGGATGTGTTCAACGACACAAGCGAGAGTATTGTAGCCTTCCGCCATGAGAACACGACGCCGTTTCGGTCACCCCGTTCAGGTTCGGATGACGAGTGGGCCCAGCGTCCAGGGGTTCCGCAAAGCCTCCACCCCTGGCTATTAACGCCGGCCCCGTTGGGGCCAAGGAGACGCACGATTGTGGAAGCAAGCGAAATTGAGTGCAGGGGCATGGCCGGCATCGTTGAATCGTCTGCAAGTCCTGCGCTTCGGGCCCAGTAGTGATGACATAACGCCAGTGATACTGGCGGTTGGCTGCGCGCTTTAGCCTGGGAAGGGTTCACATAGTTACCTAAAGCGGTAACCATGCCACCAGCCAAGTGAAAGACATGAGGTTGCTCCACGTCGATTGGCTCGAAACACGCCGAGGGGGATGCTTCGCGGTATCCCCCATTGTTAATCCGTCCTACCAAAGCCTACTAAGGCAATGTCATCATGCTGGCTCCGGCCGCTGGCGAATTCGTTCACGACCTTGACGACTTGCTCGCCCAGCGCCTTGGGAGAGTAGGACTCCCCATGTATAGCGGCATGCACTCCTTTTGTCTGAAGCTGACGGCCATCGACGTCCATGGCCTCCGTAACGCCGTCGGTAAATGCCAGGATGCAGTCACCGGGCTCCAACTTGACTTCAGAAGACGGATATTCGGCACCATCAAAGACGCCGAGGGGAAAGCCGGCCAGTTCGTTGCTGATTGCCTTTTCCACAGTCCGAGTGTCTCGGTGGTAGATCAAGGGAGACGGATGTCCGGCGTTGATCAACGTGACAATGTGACTCTCGGGGTCAAGGATGGCCGCCACCAGCGTCACAAACCGGTCCGAGATTCCCGACTGATTCATCAAAGCATTGAGTTGAGTAATAGCGGCAGCGGGGTCCGGCTCCGTCAGCATACAAAACCGGACGTCCGCGCTGAGCTTGGCCATGAGAAGGGACGCCACGACTCCCTTGCCGGCCACGTCGCCCAACATAATGGCTACGCGCTTTCGCGGTAACAGAATGAAGTCGTAATAATCTCCGCCGACCTCGTAAGCCGACTGGTAGTGGGCGAAAAACTCGTAGCCCGGCACTTCGGGGAGGCGCAGCGGTAGAAAGCCACGCTGCACCCCACGGGCCAACTCCAGGTCGAGCTTAAGCCGTTCACGTGACGATTCGAGTTGGCGGGTGTACTCTTCCGACTCGAGTTGCAGTCGGCGCAGCTTCAGATGAGTCTCGACGCGGGCGTGCAATTCTTCCATTTGAAATGGCTTGGTAATGTAATCCACCCCGCCGACGTCGAACGCCTTCACCTTGTCCAGGGGTTCGGTCAGTGCACTGATGAAAATGACCGGAATCCCCTTGAGATAGTCGTAAGTCTTGAGACATTTGCACACTTCATATCCGCTCATGTCCGGCATGTTAATGTCTAAGAGGATCAAATCGGGAGCATCGCGGGCGGCCGCTTGCAGCGCCAACAGGCCGCTGGGGACGGGGCGCACCTTATACCCGCGGTCCTTGAGCATGCCGGTCAGCACCTGAAGATTGGCGGGGGTGTCATCCACGACCAAGATGCTGGCGGGTTGCTTAGTATCGCTTTTGGCCATCTCGCGTTTCAATTGCGGCTCCTCGTACTCAACAGAAATCACTTCGCGATGCGGGTTCCAACATTCAGGGTTTTTGAATCGCTTGTATCTACGCCGTTAGGCTGGCTACTTATGCTTTAGTTGGCAGCAAAAACCGGAAGGTCGAGCCGAGTCCCTCCTTGCTTTCGACTGTCACCTGCCCGCCGTGTGCCTCGATGAACGTCTTCACGATGGCGAGACCCAGGCCCAGCCCACCCTCGTTCGTCGGATTGGTTTCTCCCTTGTCGAAGACTCTTTCTAAAAGTTCTTCGGGTATTCCCGCACCATTGTCGCTGACCGAGCATTCAACAGCGTCATCCTCGTGTAGTTCGCGTGCTCCTATGATAATCTTTCCGCGCGGCGTGTACTTGATCGCGTTGGCGACTAGGTTCTGAAAGACCCGCCTCAACAAACTCGCGTCCGCATAAACCATCAAATCGTCGGGAACCGTGTTGATCAACTCGGTGCTGGCAGTTCCTGCCACTGGGTGCAAATCGTGTGTGAGGGCCTCGACGAGGGGCCACAAATCAATTTCGCGCCGTTCCAATTTAATCCCAATCTCCGTTTCGAGATTTGTGTTTTCCTGGAGCACCTTGTCGATCATTCCTTCAAGATGGTGCACGTTTCGACGCAAAGTCTTCAACATTTGGACTGTGTCAGCTGCGGCCGATCCCGCCGGAAGCTTCAGCTCCAGGACTCTTCCCGCTAAGGAAATGGCATTTAGTGGAGTGCGGAGATCATGAGCGACAAAGGCG
>JANNLP010000539.1:0-9650 GCA_031396905.1 Gemmataceae bacterium | reverse complement strand
TCGCTTGCGCGTCCGGCTAACAAAAAAACCCCTCCCGCGACGCGGAAGGGGTCTAGCTTGCCTCAATTCATATCACCCTTAGATTGACCCGCCGAATCGCAACCGGAACTGGATGAAGTCGCTGGCGGCGACCGCGCCGTCGTTGTCGAAGTCGAACAATTGGAATGGCGGGGAACTGTTGCCAAGCGCCAGGCGGAACTGGATGAAGTCGTTGGCGGCCACGGTGCCGTCGCCGGTGTAGTCGCCGAAGATTCGGAAGATCTTGGACGTATCCAGGGCGGTCGGCGGAGCTGGCTCGTCGAAGATGAAGTCGCCGCCGTTGAGTCCGCCGGTGATTCCAGCCGACAAGACGTGGAGGGCATAACGACCATCGGCCAATGAGGTGGCGTTCACTGATCCGCCCGTAAATGTCAGCGTCACGACCGTGCCGGGTCCGGAGTTATCGACATTGGCGGATAGGGTGACCACTCCGCCGCCGACTTTATCGAGTGTGAATGCCGATTCCGGGGTGCCCGTAAACGTCACGATGGAGTTGAACGTGATGGCCACGTCCGAGACGTACGAGCGCTGAGCCTTGTCCACCGGAGTCAACAACTTGGAGTTGATGGCAACGCCATTAACCTGTGCAGTCACCGCTTGTACTTCAAATGCGCCAATATCGGTGCCGGAACCGCTCGTGCGGCTAAAGCCTGTACCGCGCTGGTCGAAAGCCAGGGCCGCGGGATTGCTGCCGACATTGAGAGCGGGGCTGCCGGCCTTCAACGCCATGGTTTGCGTCGGCCCGCCGTTGCTGGCGAGCACGTCGAGCAGAGGATCTTGTCCGATCAGCGAAGTTGTGGTGGGGTCCGGGGTGAAGTTGGCGATGCCGGCCGACGTACCAATCAACGAGAAGTTTGCATTGATTTGAAGCGACGCGGTGGCGCCATTGAAGATATCCGGGCCGGTGCCGGTGCCGGTCAGGCTGTTGCCGAAAATGATGCAGCTATCAATGTTGATTGTGCCGCTCGATCCGGCGGTGTTATTGGCGCCGATGCCGCCGCCGCCGCCGGTGCCCGAAACCGTGTTTCCAGTAATGGTGCAGTTACGAATGTTGGCTATTCCGACAAAGCTGTCGCCGAAGCCGATGCCGCCGCCATTGAATGTCGTCGAGTTGCCTTTGAAGGTGCTGTTGAGCACGTTGTATCCGTTCGTGCCGACGGTCCCGGCGAATCGCAGGCCACCGCCGGCGTTTCCGGAAGACGTCACGTTATTCAGGAACAGACAACTTTCGACCAAGAGGCTGGTGCCCGTGAGCATGGTGACGCCGCCGCCGGCCGTACTGGTGTTGTTGGAAATGGTGCTGGATCGAAGAGTCAGGAAGCCGGTGCCTGCGGCCATGGTCAGCGCGCCGCCGGTGCTGGTTCCGCTGTTGCCGGTGATCACACAATTGGTAATCGTGACGTTCTGGCTGCCCATCTGAATGGCCGACCCGGTGGTGGACTTGCCGCCGGTCAGCGTCAGTCCGGAGATGGAAATGGCCGAACCACCGGCAGCCGCCAACGTATTGAACAGCCTGGTGGTGCTGCCGGAGATGGTGAGCAGCGAGGCTCCGGGTCCGTTGAGTGTCAATGGGTCATTGATGGCGATTTCGCTGCCGAGGGTGATGGTGGTGCCGTTGAGTGCGGCGGCGAAGCTGATGGTGTCGTTGGAGGCCACTGAATCATTGGCGAGTTTGACAGCTTCGCGGAGCGTGAGTTGGCCCGCAGTGTAGTTGCCGTCATCAGTATCGCCGCCATTGTCCACGACCAGTGGATCCAGCGGCACACCCACGAGGAAGCTGCCTTTAGGTCCGGTGTTTACAGCGTTCGGCACGGCGTCGGTGTCAAACACCTGATTGGCCTGCATCACCACTGTGTATTTGCCGTTGTCCAACCCATCCCAGGCGCCGCCGGGCGGAGTGAAGGTGTATTCGACGGTGACAGATTTATCGCCGTTCATGCCAGCGGTGATCTTGAATGCGGTCGGCGCTTCGGGCGCTCCGTAGTTGCCACCAGTCAAACGAATGTCGTTCACGTCGATGCCGCCGGTATTGATGCCGGTTTCGTCGGTGTAAACCACGGTGACGATTTGCGTGGCGTTGATCGGAGGCACGTTGGGGGCCGTGGCCTTAGCTCCGGGGATCACGTCCACGCCTTCGGTAGCGCCAATATCGGTAATACCGTTAACGGTGCGCGGAAAGCCCGTGCCGCGCTGATCGAGGCTGAGAGTCAGGTTGTTGTTTCCAATATCCAAGGCCGGGCTGCCGTTGACCAACGTGTGCGTCATGGTGGAGCCACCGTTGCTCGAAAGGCTGTTGAGCATCGCATCGATTGGAGAGCCAATGGTGCCGACGAGACCACCGGTTTGCGACAGCGTGATGTCCGCGTCGTTGGCCACGCCGAGAATGCAATCGATAATCGTCACCGTGGACGCGGTCGCCGTCGACGTAAACAGATCCGGCTGGGTGGCGTGGACATTCTGCGCGACGATCGTGCTACTGAGAGTCACAGTGGCGGTGGCCACGGTCAGACCGATGCCTCCGCCGCCAGCACCAGCCGTGTTGTTGGTAATCGTGCTGTTGTTAATAGTGAGATTGCTGGCGCCCGTAATGCGAATGCCGCCGCCGACGGCCGACGGATTCGACGCATTATTGCCGGAGATCGTGCTATTGGTGATGGTGATGGTGCCGGAGGTTGTGGTAATTGCGCCACCTGTGGTTCCTCCAGCGACGTTGTTGGAAACCGTGGAATCGACGAGCGTGAGGACGCCGGCACCGTTGACAAAGATCGCACCCGCAGCCGAGGCGGACAAGTTGGCGTCGAACGTGGAGCGCAACACATCGATGGTTCCTGTGCCGGTCCCGATGGCTCCGCCGCCGGTTGAACCGGCGCTGTTGTTGGTGAAATCGCAATCGGTCAATGTCAGTGTCGCCGCGCCGAGGTTGATGACTCCGCCAATGGTGCTCGCGGCGTTTCCGGTGAACTTCGACGAGTTGATCGTCAGCGAAGAACTATTCATGATGATGGCACCGCCACCACCGGTGACTGCGAAACTTGAAATGGCGACCATGCCGATCGTCGACGTGCCGACGTAGGTCATGTTGAACAAGCGACTGGTCCCGGAACCCTGGATCAGGGTGTTGGCCGAACCGTTGCCCACGATGTCAACGACATCCGAGACGATCATCTCACCGTTGCTGATGATGATGGGCATGCCGTTGAGGCTGGAGGCAAAGTTGATCACGTTGTTGCCGACTTCCGCGTTGGTCAGGGCGATGGCCTCGCGCAGCGTGAGCTGACCCGTTGCAAAAATGCCGTCATTGACGTCGCCGACTTTGTCGACCACCAGTACGGCCGGAAGCATGATGTTGACGGCGAAATTGCCTCTTGGTCCGGCCAACACGGCATTGGGCACGGCATCTGTGTCGAACACCTGGTTGGCTTGCATTTGCACCGTGTATGTGCCGTTGTCGGTCCAATCCCAGGCGCCACCCGGTGGCGTAAACGTGTATTCGACCGTGACCGATTTGTCTCCGTTCATGCCGATGGTGATGTTGAACGCGGTCGGCGCTTCCGGAACAGGATACGCCGCAGCGGTCAGGCGAATGTTGCCCAAGCCGATGCCGCCGGTGTTGATGCCGGTTTCGTCGGTGTAGACCACGGTGACGATTTGTGACGCATTGATCGGCGGCACGTTGGGTGAGGTGGCTTTCGCCGCTGGAATCACCGTGACCGTCTCGACCGAGCCGATGTCGGCGATGCCGTTGAGCACACGTGGGAAGCCGGTGCCGCGCTGATCGAAAGTCAAGCCGCCGTTGTTGTCGCCAGCGTCAAAGGCCGGACTGCCCGATAGCAGAACGTGCGTCGTCGTCGGGCCGCCGTTGCTGGCCAGCGGGCCGAGAACCGGATCAATCGGGGTGGCCTCGGTGCCGACCGACGGATTCGTGCCGGTTAAGGTGATCAAAGCCGGATCCACCGCGCCAAAGAGATTGTTGTTGCCGTCCACATTCCTCAATGCCGACGCTGAAATGTCGCGCTGGTTGGGATTGCTGTTGTCCGCCACGATGGTGCTGTTGATCGTGACCGTTCCCGCGGCGCTACTGATAAACAAACCGCCGCCCTTGGACGTGGCGTTGGCCGAGACGTTCTTGGTGATGGTCGAATTCTGAATGGTCAGACTCGGCGTGCCGGCGTTCAGGAACGCACCGCCGCCGGTCGTGGCCGCGGTGCCGGTCGATGTGTTGCCGGACAACGTCGAGTTGGAAATGATCGTGGTCACGCCGTTGACGCGGATGGCCCCGCCGCCCGCGCCGGTGTTGGTGGAGAACGTGCTTTCGTTGATCGTCAGATTTCCGGCCGTGGACATGTAAATGCCGCCGCCCAGACCGGACCCGATATTGCCGGTGACCAAACAGCGATTCAGTGTAATGGAAGTCGCGGCGATGGACGCGAAACGTAGTGCCCCGCCACTTGTGCCGGTGTTGTTGGAAAACGTGCTGTCCGAAGCATTGAGAACAACTGTCGAGGAACCTTGAATCGCGCCGCCGCTGCTACCGGAGATGTTGGCGTCAAAGACCGCCTTGTTCAGCGTTACCGTGGCTGAACTGGCCAGGTTGATGGCGCCGCCGGTGGACGACGCCGAATTGCCCATGAACGTCGAGTTGCTGATGGTCAAAATCGCGCCGGCCGTAGTTGCGCCAATGGCGGCACCGGTGCCGGTGATCTTACTGCCCTTGAACACGGTGTCATTCAACACCAGTTCCTCATCGGTCAGGGCGATGGCGCCGCCGGTGCCGGTGGTGGCGTTGCCATCGGCCAGGGTCACGCCGGACAATTCCACTTTGCCGCCAGCACCGGTGATGGCGATGTTGAAAATTCGGCTGACGCTGTTGCCGCTAATCGTCAGATTGGCAGCGCCTAGCCCTGTCACGATCACTGGATCGGAGACCGTAATGACACCGAGGGTAAGGGTCAATGTCTTACCCGACAGGCCGGCATCAAACAACACCGTGTCCGTTGCGCCGATTGAAGTGTTCGAGAGCTTGATGGCTTCGCGCAAGCTCAAGTCGCCGGCCGACGTGTTGCCGTCGTCTTCGTCAACGTCAATGTCCACGATGTACGTGGCGGGAATGGCGACATTGAACGTGCCGAGTGAACCCGGCAGCACCGGGTTCGGCCCGTCGGTATCGAACACCTGGTTGCCGACCATGGTCAGCGTGTAAGTGCCATTGTCGCCTTGATCGAATGAGCCACCGGGCGGCGTGAATGTGTACGTGGCCGTCACCATGGTGCCGCTGCCCGAAGTGCCGACGGAAATCGGGCTGCCGAAGCCGCCGGAAATCGTCACGTCGTTAATGTCAATGGAGCCGACGTTGATGCCGGTGTTGTCGGTGTAGACAACGGTGGCCACGTATGTGGTGCCGCCTGCCGTCGTGACATTGGCCAATGTGGCCTTGGCGCTGGGGATCTTCAATTCGCCTTCGGTTGCGCCGATGTCGGCGATGGCATTCAACACCCGCGGGAAGCCGCTGCCGCGTTGATCGAAGCCGAGCGTCAGACCGTTGCTGCCTTTGTCGAGCGCCGGGCTGAGCGGCAACAACCCGTGCGTCTGCGTCGGGCCGCCGTAATTGCCCAGGCTGGACAACAAGGCGTCAACGGCGGCGCCGACCGTGCCGATCTGGTTGTTCGCGCCATTAATGGACACCAATCCGCCGTCTTCACCGATGATGCTGTCATCGACGTTGACGGTCAGCGTGACCGTAGTGGCCGCGGTAAACACCTCGGGATGCGCCGCGTTGAAGTTTTGAGCGATGATCGAACTCTTGACATTGACGATTGGCAACGAGGCAGCCGTGGTACCGGAGAAACCAAGGGCACCGCCGCCGGCGCCATTGGCCGAGTTGCCGGTGACGGTGGAGTTGTCCATGGTCAACGTCATCGAGCTGGTGCCGCGGATGGCTCCGCCGATGGCGGTGCCGTTCGGGGCATTATTGCCGGATAGCGTGCTATTGGTGATGGTTACTTTGGCAGTCGTGCCGCTAAGAGCGCCGCCGCCGGTGGTGGCGCTGTTGGCCGTGTTCTTGCTGAACGTTGAATCAACGATTACCAATGTGCCGCTGGACATGTAGACGCCGCCGCCGGTAGTGGTGGCCGTGTTGCCGGACACGGTGCTGCGGGTGATCGTCGTGGACCCGGTGGTCATCGTGATTCCGCCGCCGGTCGAGGTCGCCTGGTTGTTTGAGATGGTGGAATCGATGACCTTCAGCGTGCCAGTGGTCATTGAAACACCGCCGCCGGACGTCGTGGCCGTGTTCTGCGTAATGATCATGTTGGTCAGCGTGACGGCGTCGTCGGCCATGATGATGGCGCCGCCGTTGACAGTGGTGCTGCCTTTGGTCAGCGTCATGCCCGTCAGTTTCGATTCGGTGCCCGCGCCGGTGATGGCAAAGTTGAAGATGCGGCTGGCGCTGTTGCCGCTGATGGTGGTGTTGGCCGAGCCATTTCCGGTAATGGTCAGCGGATCCGCGATGGAAAGCTCGCCGAGCGACAACGTCAACGTTTTGCCATTTAAGCCGGCGTCGAACAGAATGATGTCGGCGACACCCAACGTTGCATTGGAGAGTTTGATCGCTTCGCGCAGACTAAGGTCGCCGGCGGAGGTGTTGCCGTCGTCTTCGTCGGTGTCAATGTCCACGGTGTAAGTCGCCGGGATGGCGACCGCGAATGTGCCTAGCGAACCAGCGGTAACTGGTGCGGGGCCGTCGGTGTCGAATACCTGGTTGGGAACCATCGTCAGCGTGTACGTGCCGTTGTCGCCTTGATCGAATGTTCCGCCGGGTGCGTTGAATGTATAGGTGGCCGTGACCAAGGTGCCGACACCGGAAGTCATCACCGAAATCGGGCTGCCGAAGCCGCCGGAAATCGTCACGTCATTCAAGTCGATCGATCCGACGTTGATAGCCGTCTCATCCGAATAGTCCACGATGGCCTGATAGGTGGTACCGCCGGCGGTGGTGACATTGACGAGGGTCGCCTTCGCCGTGGGGATTTTCAGTTCGCCTTCGAATGCGCCAACGTCAGCCGTGCCGTTAAGGACACGTGGGAAACCCGTGCCACGCTGATCAAAACTAAAAGCGGGGACATTGTTGCCCTTGTCCAGCGCCGGGCTGCCCGCCAATAGAGCATGCGTCGGCATGGGGCCGCCGTAGTTGGCAAGTGGAGCCAACTTCGCGTCAACTGGCGTGGCTTGGGTACCGAGCAGTGCCGGGTCGTTTGTACCCGTGAGAGTGATGACGGCGGTGTCCAAGGCGCCGATCAGATTATCATTCCCGCCGATGTTTCGCGGCAAGGTTCCACCGGATGAGACGTCGCTTTGATTCGCGTTGGAATTGCCTGCGACAATCGTGCTATTGAAGGTGATCGTTCCCGTCGAGACGGTGCTGAACCAGCCGCCGCCCTTCGCTGTCGCATTGGGAACGCTGTTGTTCGTTATCGTGCTGTTGTTGATCGTGTGATTGCCGGCACCGGTGACGACAATGCCGCCGCCGCCGGTCGTTGATGTCGTGGCATTCGAGACGTTGCCGGAAAACGTGCTGTTCTGAATCAGTGAAGTATGGGTACTCAGACGAATACCGCCGCCGCTGGTGTTGGCTGTGTTGTTCGAGAACGTGGAACTATTGATGGTGACGGTGCCGCCATTGCCCATGTAAAAGCCGCCACCGAGCGTGCTGGTGGCGGTGTTGCCGGTGACGAGTGTGCGATCAAGCGTCATAGTCACGATGGTGCCGGCCGTGCGCAGGGCACCGCCGGTCAGGCTCTTGTTGTTTTGGAAGACGCAGTCGGCAATCGTCAGTGTCGTTGTGGAGTTGCCGTGGACGCCACCACCGGAAGCGCTGCTGGCGTTGCCATCGAAGTTCGTGAAAGTAATTGTCGCCACCGCGACGCCAACCATGGCCAGGCCGCCACCGTTGCCGGTAGCGCTGTTTTTGCTGAACGTCGAGTTGTTGATCGTGACCGTGGAAGTGCCGCCCATGCTGATCGCGCCACCGGTTCCAGATGCCGAGTTGCCGGAAAAGGTGCTGCTGTTCACGGTCAGATTTGCCGCCGCGGTAACGGTGCCGAACGCACCACCGGCGCCGGCCGATGCCGTGTTGTTCGTGACGGTGCAGTTAGTCAATGTCACGGGCTGATCCGTAAAGAGAACAGCCCCGCCGACGCCGGTACTCAGCTTGCCGCCGGACAAGGTCAGGTTCGAGAACCCGATCGCCGGTTTGCCGGTGGCGGTAATTGTAAAGATGCGACTCGTCGCGGCGGAGGCGGCGGTACTGTTAATTGTGACACCGGCGCCGCCGTCGATGAGCAGGCCCTGCGCTTCGGAGACAGTGATTTGTCCGGACGTTAGCGTGACCGTTGTCACACCGGAGAACTGGATCGTGTCCGCCTCGCCGTTGGTATTGGCCGTGCCAATGATGCCACGCAACGTGTTGGCGCCGATGTCGCCCGAATCGGTGACGGTGAGCAGTGCCGGTACTTCGCGGGCTTCCAAACATTGGACTAACAGACGGGTTCGCGGCCGGAGGCTCGCGCCGCTCGTGGATCGAATGCCACGGGTCGATTTGCGCAAAGGGAAACGAAGCATGAGTTATCCTCAGCGAGTGTGTTTTCGCGGCGAAGTTGGGGTGAAAGGACGCCGATCCCAAATGAGAACGGCGTCGCCAAGCCTTTTTGCGAGATCTCTGTTTGGTATGGTATCGCAAGCCGAAATGCGATGCAAGGGTCAGGCAATACTATGAGAGGACGGCCAAACGGAACGCACACGGTGGCTCTCAGGAAGTGGTCCACGAAACTTGCAAATCGTGAAACGCGGTACTTGCTAGAGTGACGCGTCCATCGCGTCATATGATGAATGCGAGTTGCGATTCAGTTTTCATCGGAGGCACACCCATGCTACGCTGGGCCTTGATCTTTCTCATCTTTGGGCTGATCGCGGGGCTACTCGGATTCATAGCGCTGGAAGGCACCGCGATGTATATCGCGCGCGTCTTGTTCTTTCTGTTCATCGTTATCTTCCTGGTCTCGCTGATCATGGGCCGACGACCGCCCGGCGTCTGAGTACATGGCCGAATCAGCGTGGTGAGCCGCGACGAACACAAACGGCCAACGAAACGTGCCGCACCATAAGCGGGCCGCAGAATTGTGACTGGTTCATATGCGCGCGAATGGGCGGCATAATCCCGCGCTTGCTATTTGAGTTAAACCGACCCGCCGAACCTCAAGCGGAAGGCGATAAAGTCGTTGGCCGCTACTGCACCGTCGCCGTCGAAATCGAAAATCACATTGCCGCCGCCTAAGGCAAGTCTGAATTGGATGAAGTCGTTCGCGGCAACTGTGCCATCACCGTCGGCATCACCGAAAAGTCGAAATAGCTTATTGGTCAGATCGCCGATGAGCACACGGTCATCACCCGGCGTGCCATCATTGTTGCCGTCAAAATACCCGCCGTTGATTTTCGCAGCGAGTGCCGTCAATGTGTGAGGTTGGCGTAGATGGCCGTGGGCCGCGTGAACCAGAAGCCGATCAGCAGGTAGGAGACCAGGCCCACGGCTTCCCAGCCGAAGAAGAGCTGCAGGAAGT
>JANNLP010000517.1:0-13494 GCA_031396905.1 Gemmataceae bacterium | reverse complement strand
GAGTTTTGCCCCAGCCGCGTCAAGAACATCTTCATCTGTGGAATCGTGGTGTTCTGGCCTTCGTCAAGAATGATGACGGCATGATTCAAAGTCCGTCCACGCATGAAGGCCAGGGGCGCGATTTCGATGACGTCGCCTTCCAGATAGCGCTTCACCTGTTCCGGTTCCATCAAGTCATTCAGCGCATCGAAGAGCGGTCGCAAGTATGGGTTGATCTTCGCCTGCAAGTCGCCCGGTAAATAACCGAGTTTCTCGCCGGCTTCCACCGCGGGGCGCACCAACACCATGCGGCGCACATTGCCGGCCCGCAACTCGGTGACGGCGTAGGCGACGGCCAAATAAGTCTTGCCCGTACCGGCCGGCCCGACACACAGCACGATGTCGTTGTCACGCAAAGCTTGGACGTAGCGGCCCTGTCCATCGGTGCGTGGCCGGAATCCCTTGGAGCGTTCGCGGATACCGACAGGTGTCGCCCCTGCTGTGCCGTTCGATTGAACCACGGCCAGCGTCGTGCGCACTTCTTCGGGCGGAATCTCGCCGTGCGTCTTCAGGTGGCCTCGGAGTTGTTGGATCGCCCGCTCCGCTTGATCGACTGACTCGGCCGGGCCTTCGACCTGCACGGTGTCGCCACGCGCAACCAGGCGCACACCGAGGGCATCGCGGATCATCCGCAAATGGGCGTCGCGCAAGCCGTAGAGGAGTAGTGCTTCGTCTTTGCTATCCAGCGTAATGGTGCGGGTTTCGTGCGTCAAAGTTCAATAGCCTCCGGGATTCGCATCATTGTAACGGGTCAGCGCGGGATTGAAACTCCCAACCACAAGTATGCTACCGGTGCGGCAAAAATGATCGCGTCAATCACGTCCAGCAGTCCGCCGAAACCGGGGATGAGGTTGGCGGCGTCTTTCACGCCGCTGTCGCGCTTCATCAACGATTCAGCAAGATCGCCCAGCATTCCAGCGAGTCCCACCGCTAAGCCGCAAGCGGCGGCACCTAACCAACCACCTGCGATGATTGGTCGCACCCATTGAATCGCTAGCGCGACCATTATCCCTGTAAGAAGACCGCCGACCGCACCTTCCCAAGTCTTGTTGGGGCTGAGCACCTTGCTCATTTTGTGACGCCCGATGGCTTTGCCCGTGAAGAATGCGCCGATGTCGCAACCTTTGGGAACGAACACGGCCAGGATCATACCAAGCGTGCCGGCTTGCGGGTCGGTTTGGAAGATACGGATGTCGGCGAAGAAACCGGGCAAGATGCCGAGGTAAGCGATGCCCAGCACGGCCAGCGCGATTCGACTGATGGACTCGCCGGGTTCGCGGAAAGTTCGCATTTCAACGAGAAATGCCAGGATCACGGCAAAGGCAAAACAGACCATTCCGCGCAGCGCTGCACCGGCTGGTCCGAGATCGAAGTGGCCGGCACCCCAATGTCCTGACAGCACAGCCCACGTGCCGACAGCGACGACCCAATACGGTGGCCGCCTTGTCAATGGTGTCAGTCTCACGAATTCGTATGACCCGCGAAAGATCAGCAAGATTGCGAGCAAGCCGAGAAACGGATACGGTGGACCTATAGTATGGTCGCCATAAAACACGCCCGCGGCGAAGAGGGTTAGCAGACCGCCGACGATAAGACGGGTCCGCATAGGCTCAGTTTTCCGGCAGCCCGCCGAAGCGGCGCACGCGTTGGGAGTAATCCTTCATGGCCTGATGAAGCGTCGGCACATCAAAGTCGGGCCAACATTTATCCGTGACCCAAATCTCCGCATACGAGATTTGCCATAGAAGGAAGTTGCTCACCCGCAACTCCCCGGCCGTGCGAATCAACAAGTCGGGATCCGGCATGTTGGCGGTGTAAAGCGAAGCGCTGATCATGCCCTCATCAATAGAGTCGGCGGGAAACTTCCTTTTCTCGACGATGCGGGCAATCTTTCGAACCGCATCGACGATTTCACCACGGCCACCGTAATTGATCGCCAGGCACAACGTCATGCCCGTGTTGCCGGCACTGACCCGAATGTTCTCATCGATCTCGTGCAAGACTTCATCTGGCAGTCCCTCGCGCCGGCCAATGGTGGCGAAGCGAATGTTCTGTTCGAGAATCTCGGCCCGCTCCTCGAGAAGGTACTGCTTCAGCAGGGCCATCAAGAAATCGAGTTCGGCCTGGGGCCGTTTCCAGTTCTCCGAACTCAAGCAAAACAACGTCAACTGGTCGATGCCAAGCCGGCAACATTCTTCCACCGTGGACCGAACGCTCTGCACGCCACGCAGGTGACCCTCGGCCCGGGGCAGCCCGCGTTCGTTGGCCCACCGGCCATTGCCATCCATGATGACGGCGATGTGCGCGGGCATGCGGGTGGCATCAAGCCCCGCGGCGGCGATGCGCTCCACCGCCTCTAAATCGATTTCGCGAACGGTAGCACGAGCATTCATGCAACAATCGTCTGCTTGCGGTCCGGGCCTACTGAAATTGTACGCACCGGCACCTTCATGAGTTGTTCGATCCGCGCGACATAGGCTTGCGCCGATGCCGGCAAATCGCTGCGTTTTGTGATCCTGGTCAAATCGTTCGACCAGCCGGGCAACGATTCCAACATAGGCGTGCATTGGGCCAACAGGTCCGGATCACTTGGGAAATGATCCCACATTTTGCCGTCGGGGCCACGATAAGCGGTTGCGATCTTCAACTCGGTCAGCCCGCTCAGCACGTCGAGGAGCATCAGAGCCAACTCATCCGCGCCGGCAAGTGCCAATGAATAGCGAGCGGCCACCGCATCAAACCATCCGACGCGGCGCGGCCGGCCCGTCACCGTACCATATTCGCGGCCTACTTTGCGGATGCGTTCGCCGATGCCCTCCGCGCCGTCATCAAGTTCCGTCGGAAACGGGCCACGTCCGACCCGAGTGGTGTACGCCTTGATCACGCCAATAATGCGATCGACGCGCCGAGCCGGCACGCCGGAACCGGTCCAGATGCCAGCGGGCGAGCTGTTTGAACTGGTCACATAGGGATACGTCCCATGATCCACGTCGAGCAACGACCCTTGTGCCGCCTCGTAAAGGACGTTCTTGCCGTCGGCTAAGGCCGTGTGCAGTAGATGCACAGTATCGGTCACGTGCGGCTTAAGTTGTTCGCCATACCCGAGATATTCGTTGGCGAGTGCATCGCCGTCGAACTGTTTGGGCGCTTCACCTTGACCGGAATGCAGGGCGGCAAGCAAACGGTTCTTGCGCGGCACGATGTACCGCAGTCGTTCGCGCAACTTTTCGGGTTTCAATAAATCACCGACGCGGATGGCACAGACGCGGCCAACTTTGTCCTGATAACACGGCCCGATGCCGCGCCCGGTGGTGCCAATTGGCGATGTGTCGCCTTGTTCGCTTAGCCGTTCTTCCTCCATGTGGTACGGGAAGATCACATGGGCATGGTCGCTGACCGCGAGATTGGCCCCGACGGGAATCCCTGCATCTCGCAGTTGTTGAATCTCCTGCAGAAACTTCGGCGGATACACGACTACGCCGTTGGCAATGACAGACAATACCTGCGGATTCAGCACGCCCGTCGGTAACAACGATAGCTTAAACGTACGGTCGCCCCACACCACCGTGTGCCCGGCATTGGCCCCACCGTTGTAGCGAACGACGACGTGAAACCGCTCGGCCAGCAAGTCAACAATCTTGCCCTTGGCCTCATCGCCCCACTGCAACCCGACTACACAAGTACACGACATATCGATGCCCCAGGATTCGCGCAACCTTAAACAAAATAACTACTTGACTGATTGCGGCAAGGGCTGAATCAACAAACGACCAGCGCATGACTTTCCCGTGCCACGACGCGGCCAATCACCGTGCCCATGCCGAGCTTGTGGGCGTTGCGTTCTGGCACTGAGATCAGCAGCCCGCCGGATGTTTGGGCATCGAACAACAACTCGACGCGCACCGGATCGGGTTCGCGCTCAAAACGCAATGCATGAGTCACATATTCTCGATTCGACTTGGTGGCGCGGGTGAAGAACTTGCCGAGGATCAACTCTTCGATGCCTGGGAACGCTGGTAGTTGGGCCAAGTCAATTCGCAATGTCACACCGCTGCCTTCGGCCATCTCATAGGCATGTCCCGCGAATCCGAAGCCCGTCACGTCGGTCATGGCGTTGGCCCCCGCGGCAATCGCGGCGTCGCGGGCCTTGTCATTGAGCGTGATCATGCTTTTGCAGGCCGCTTCGAGCAACGCGGGCGGGCACTGCTGTTTCTTTGCCGCTGTTGTCACGAGCGCTGTGCCGAGCGGCTTGGTCAGTACCAATACATCGCCGGGCTTAGCGTTGGCATTGGTCATGATTTTGTCCGGATGAATCAGACCGGTGACGGCATAGCCAAACTTCACCTCGGCATCGCGCACGGTATGGCCACCGACGACAAGACACCCGGCCGCCCGCATCCGCTCGGAGCCGCCGTCGAGAATACGGCCAAGAATGGACATATCCAACTCGGCATCGGGAAAGCCAACAAGATTGAGTGCCGTTTTAGGAACGCCGCCCATCGCATAAACATCGCTCAAGGCGTTGGCGGCGGCAATTTGTCCGTAGATGTAAGGGTCATCCACAACAGGCGGAAAGAAATCAACCGTCTGCACGAGTGCTAGGTCCGGCGCAATACGGTACACGCCCGCGTCGTCGTGCGTTTTCGTGCCGACGAGCAGATTCGGATCATCGATGGGGAGCAAGTGGCGCAGAACCTGCGACACCCCGCTGGGCGGGATCTTTCCTGCTCAGCCCGCGCAGGACGCGAAATCGGTCAGACGTTTCGTCGTCTCAGACATTCGTGCTCCTTGGAAAAATCGTAAGCTGTCAACACAACGACATTCTACGCATCGCTTGCCAAAAGTGTTTCGACGTGTGCTGCCGCTGATTCCGCTGTGGCCTGCCAATGGTAACCGCCTTCGAGACAACTGACGACGCGGCCGCCGGTATGAGATTTGGCAATCGCCAGAACGATGTCCGTCATTTCAACGAAATCCTCGGCTTCCAAGCCAAGATTGCCAATCGGATCAAGGCGATGAGCGTCAAAGCCGGCACTGATCAGAATCAATTCGGGCCGAAAACGATCCGCGACAGTTTCAACAGTCGCACGAAATTGATCCACATAAGTCTTGCGAGCGGTGTTAGCGCGAAATGGGATGTTCAGGTTGAAGCCCGCTCCCGCGCCGGTCCCCGTTTCGTCGGCCGAGCCGGTACCGGGATAAAAGCCGGCACCATAGCGGTGAAAACTCAGAAAGAACACCTGCGGGTCGGCGTAGAAAATGTCCTGCGTGCCGTTGCCGTGATGCACGTCCCAATCAACGATGAGGATGCGCTGAAGGCCATGTTTCGTCCGTGCGTGATCAGCGGCTAGCGCCACGTTGTTGAACAAACAAAACCCCATCGACCGGTCCGGCGTGGCATGGTGCCCCGGCGGTCGCACAATGCTGAAACTGGTTTTCGCCTTGCCGGACATCACGGCATCCACGGCAGCGACGCACGCCCCGGCCGCGCGCAATGTCACGTCGAAAGATCGTGGCGAGATTACGGTATCGGCGTCAATGCGGCCGCCGCCCTTTTGAGCCATTTCCTTGACTATTCGCAGTTGCTCGGCGGAGTGCAAACGCAAGATCGCAGCTTCATCAATCGGTTTGTACTTGAGCGGCTTGCACTTCTGAAACAGTCCGCGCGCCTCAAACTCAGTTGCAATGGCACGCAACCGATCCGCACACTCGGGATGCGCCCCGGTGTCGTGCTCAAGAAAAACGGGATCGTGAACCAATAACGTCATGCAATTTACACTGGCACCAGTGCCGGGTCGTTCACTTCAGTCGGCATGTCCAGCGCTTCGTGTAGCGAGTCGTCACCGCCGATGCCGACGCCTTCTGGCCAGATGTGGAAACCGCCACGCCAGTTGATGTTGAGCGTGTTCGGAATCTCCCAAATGCCCCAGATGCCTTTGCCTTCGTTATAGCCGTTGTAATGGACAATGTGTTTGCTGATGTAGGTTTTCAGCCAATGGGCTTTGCCGTCTTCGAGATTGTATTTCCCTTCGATGATGAACTTGCCGACTTTGTCCTGGCCATCGCCCCACATCCGGCCGTTGTGGAAGTTCAATAACAGTTCCGTCTGATGTTTCTTGGGGCCCGTGTGCGGCATCAGATAGAAGCCGCCCCACTTGCCCGACGGGAAACGCGGATCGGTCTCAAACTCGGCTTTGTATTCCGGAGGGGGCATAACTCTTTCTCTCCTCTCCCGGCTTTGCGGGAGAGGGGCTGGGGGGCATTCGAGCGACCAAAAGACCCTCACCCCTAACCCCTAACCCCTCTCCCACAAAGCTGGGAGAGGGGGACCAGAAGCTCCATTCAAATACGTCTGGTGCATTTCGCTCATTGTCACACCTTGGTCAAGGTCTGCCTTACCGATTCAGCCGCATGGGCAATGGCGTCGCCGAGTTTAGCCGCGTTCTTGCCGCCGGCTTGCGCGAGCGTCGGGTTGCCTCCACCTTTGCCTTCAACGATCTTCGCGGCTTCACCGACGAGCTTCCCGGCGTGCAATCCCGCCTTCACCAGGTCATCAGTGACGCCAACAAGAAGGCCCGGCTTGCCTTCGTCATCCCAACCAAAGATCACGACACTGCGACCCACCTTTGAGCGAATGCGATCCACTTGAGCGCGAATCGCCTCCGCACCAGCAGCCGGCACGATACCCACGACAACCTTCGCATCGGAAACGGTCGTCGCTTCATTCAACAGTCTATCGACTATCCCTGACAAATCGGCGGCCGCCCCTTTCTTGGCTTGCGCTTGCAGCTTCTTGAGTTCCTCCTGCAACACTTCCAAACGACTCGGCAACTCGGATGGCTGACACTGCAACTTGGCCGCCAGCGCGTCGATCGTGTCTGATCGTGATTGCAATTCGGCAAGCGCGGTTCGACCCGCAACTGCGGTTATTCGCCGCACTCCTTTAGCCACCGATTCCTGACTGGCAATCTTGAACGGTCCGATGGTGCCGGTACGCCGAACATGAGTGCCGCCACAGAATTCCGCCGAATAATCTGGCGTCATCAAGTGCGGCTGATTCGGTCCAATCATCACGACACGTACCGGGTCGGGATATTTCTCGCCGAATACGGCTCGCACACCCGCGATTTCCTTGGCTTTGGCCAACGGCATGATCAACGCTGTTACCTGCAAATCTGCACCGATATGGCTATTAACGATGTCCTCGATCTGGGACAGTTCATCCGGCGTGATCTGTTTGTCGTGACTGAAATCGAAGCGTGTCTTAGTATCGTCGACAAGCGATCCCTTTTGCTCGACATGAGCGCCTAAGACCTGTCGCAACGCCAGATTCATAAGGTGCGTGGCAGTGTGATGAAGTTGAATCTCAATTCTGCGCCGCGGGTATGGATATGCTTCGACGAAGTCCTGGACTCGAATGGTGTCGCGAAGAACGTATCCCACATGCAAAACCGTCTCGCCGAGCTTTTGCGTGTCCGTTACCTCAAACTCGCCAGACTCTGTGGCAATCACGCCGGTATCGCCGACTTGTCCGCCTTGCTCACCGTAAAACGACGTTTCTCGCAGTAGAAGCGCGACGTGTTCACCACTTGCAATCTCACCAGTGTCAATGACAGCGTTGTCCTTAACCCAGCCGACAACCTGGTTTGAAAGAGGTTTTGTCACACTCAGACGGGCATCAGGCCAAAGCTGTTCCAAAGTGTTTTCATATCTCTGCGTGAAAGCGTATTTTGCAATATCGTCGGTCTTCGGCAATTGTCCTGCCATCGCTGAAATGACGATCTTCTTGCGATCTTTCGCTGAAACTTCTTTGAATTCCCCAAACAGTTTTTCATAGCCAGCGCGGTCAACTTGGAGGCGCTCCTCTGCCGCCATCTGCTCGACGATGTCAATAAAAATTCCTTGCTCGGTATGCAGATCGAAAGCTCGTTTACCCGAGATGATTCCATTGTTTTTCCGCGCTTCGTCCGCTGCCGCTCGAAACAGTTTCAGTCCACGATCAATGGTGCCCAAGAAGGACGATTCTTCATCCATCAACACGATACGTAGACGGACCAGGTCCTTTCGCAACTCCGGAAACGCATTGCCAAAATTCTCCACAACAGGCAGTACCAGCTTGTGAAGGAACGGTGTCGTCATTCCAAATTGTTGCCACCCATACCGCACTGCCCGCCGCAACACACTGCGCAGCACATAGCCGCGCTTCTCATTGCTCGGCACCCCGCCATCCGTAATGGCAAATGTCAACGTCCGAATATGATCGGCAATCACCCGATAAGCAGTGTCTTTCAGATCATCGAGTTTGCCACCATACGGCGGTGCCTTGCACACTTCTTGAATCGCCGCGAAGATCGGCGTAAACACATCCGTGTCGTAGTTGCTGTTTTTGCCTTGCAGCACGGCGGTGATGCGCTCGAAACCCATGCCGGTGTCGACATGTTGGGCGGGCAGCGGCGTCAGCGATTGGTCGGCGTTGCGGTTGTATTGGATGAAGACGAGGTTCCAAATCTCGATGACATCGGGCCTGCCTTGGTTGACAAGTTTCCCACCGCTGCCATCAGGTGTACGATCGTAGTGGATTTCGGTGCAGGGGCCGCAGGGGCCGGTTTCACCCATCTCCCAAAAGTTGTCTTTCTTGCCGAAGAAATGGATGTTTGACGGAGCCACGCCGGCTTCGGTTTGCCAGAAGCCAGCGGCTTCGTCGTCCCGCGGGACGCCGTTGGCCGGGTCGCCCTCGAACACCGTCACATGCAGTCGGCTTTTGTCGATCTTCCACACGTCGGTGAGCAGTTCCCAGGCCCAGCGGATGGCTTCGCGCTTGAAGTAGTCGCCGAAGCTCCAGTTGCCGAGCATCTCGAAGAAGGTGTGGTGATAAGTGTCTTTGCCGACGTCGTCGAGATCGTTGTGTTTGCCGCCGGCACGGATGCACTTCTGCGTGTTCGCGGCCCGCTTGAATGGCCGAGTGCCCGTGCCGAGAAACACGTCCTTAAACTGATTCATACCGGCATTGGTGAACAGCAACGTCGGGTCGTCGAACGGCACCACCGGCGACGACGGCACGAAGGTATGCCCGTGCTTCTGGCAAAAGAAGTCGATGAACTGCTGACGAATCTCGTTGGCGGTCGGCATGGTCCTTTAGTCGCCTTCCTCTAGTGATTGCTGAAAATAGTTGTTCTTAATCTCGTCGTATACGGACGACAATGTCAGGCCGTGGGTTCGTGCAATCAGCGCGCAATCCTCATATTCGGGAGACAGCGCGATATCCTCGCCGTGGCGCCATTGCTTCTTAGCGCGGATCGGTCCCCACGGTGTCTTTACGGTCACAATCTCGCGGCTTACCAGTGTACGTGTCGCTGAGTGTTTTCGAATGCCCAGTGTGCCGGTCTCGCGGAATAGCACATCTTCCAGCGCAGCGACTTTGTCTGCTGGAGCAATCACTCCGAACAGGATGCCCGGCCTGCCTTTCTTCATCTGCATGGGAATCGTGTACGCATCGAGCGCGCCGGCATGGAAGAGGCGTTCGGTGCAAAAGCCGATGACTTCGCCAGTCACATCATCGAGGTTGGTTTCCAAAACCCACACAAGATCATTGTTGCCGGGCCTACCGGTCTTACCGAGAAAAACACGCAAGACATTCGGGTGGCCGGGGAAGTCCTTCGTGCCCGCGCCGACACCGATTTTATCAATGGTCATCGTTGGGTCGTCGGTCCAAGTGTTGACGAGCGTCGTCAGGATGGCCGCGCCGGTGGGTGTTGTCAGTTCAGCTTCGACGCGCGAAGCCGCAAGCGGCACGCCGACTAGCAGCTCAGCGGTCGCGGGTGCTGGAATGGGCATCAAGCCATGGTCGCATTGCACCGATCCGCGTCCTGGTGGAACTGACCGTGCAGTGACGTGCTCGACCATTAGTGAATCGAAAGCCACTGCCGTCGCTACGATGTCTACGATGCTGTCGGCTGCGCCGACCTCGTGGAAGTGGACCTTCTCAATGGTGGTGCCGTGGACTTTTGCTTCGGCCTCGGCCAGCCGGCGGAAGATACGCAAAGCTAGGTCGCGTTGCGCATCCGTGAGCTGCCCGGCGGCGAGTATCTTTTCGATGTGATGCAAATGGCGATGCTTGTTTTCTTTCTCAGCGACCACCGAGAAATAAGTCCCCGCGATACCGTTGCGCTTTTCAGTGCGGAACTCTACGGTCACGGGCAGGTTCAGCGAAGCAATGGCAGCCAGCACGGCGGCGCGATCGGCACCGGCATCCACCAGCGCGGCGACGGTCATGTCGCCGCTGATGCCGCTGAAACAATCAAAATGCAAAGTCCGCACTGAGCACAATCCTCCGTGCGGATGATTCTAACGACGCGGATCGGCTTTGCCCAATTGGCCGGCATGGAGTATGATTGCGGCCGGCTTTCGAGGGTACATGCGTGGACGTGTTGGCATCGTTGCAAGAGGAATTGATCGCATCAGCGCACCCGCGCGGTGGCTGGGGCTACACGCCGGGTCAGGAACCGCACCTGGAACCGACGTGCCTGGCATTGCTCGCGCTGGGTGATCGATCCAAGTTGCCGGCACTCAATCGCTTTCGCCGCAAGGATGGTTCGTACCGACTCGATCGTGGCCGAGATGAAGCCGTGTGGGGCACCGCCATGGCGCTGCTTACATTGCACGAACTCGGCGGCGACCCGGCGATCATCAAGGACTCCGCGTCGTTCCTGCTCGGCGTACACGGCAAGACCATTCAGGAAGACGGCGACACCGACATTGTCTTCGACATTGACATCCAACTCGTCGGCTGGCCGTGGGCCGAGGGTACGTTCTCTTGGGTCGAACCAACCGCGTGGGCATGCCTCGTGTTGCAGAAACTGGGACAGGCCAATCATCCGCGTGTTCAGGCGGGTTTACGATTGTTACTCGATCGCGCCTTCGACACGGGCGGAGCCAACTACGGCAACAAACTCATCCTCGGCAAGTTCACGGAACCAATTGCCGGGCCGTCTTCGGTGTTGCTGTGGGCCTTGCAACAAAAGGGCGACGAGCCGCGAGTGAAGGCCGCCCTGGGATACATCGAAGCCGAAGCCAAAGCGACGGCCGATGTCGAACATCTGGCCCAAGCCAAGCTCGCGTTGTCGTTGTTTGACAAAACGAATCTTGAGTGGTTGGACGACAAGCTCCGCACGCAAGTCGAAGTCGAACGCAAGCGATCATGGGCAACACGAATGATCACGCGATTGGCGTTGGCGGCGATTGCCCTGCGCGACGACAATCCTGTCCGCATCGGCAGCGTCGCGCCGACAGCGACGATTGTCGAAAAGCCGCTGGTGCTGACGACACTGCCACTGGCCGACCGGATTCGCGGCGGGTTCCGTTCATTGTTGGCTCGCGGCTTCGACCGGATGCGGCAACCACCGTTGCGCTCCCTGGTACATGTGGCACGAGCCGAAAGCTATGATGACGACTTAGTTGCGATCATCAAGGAGCAATACGAGAACTTCCGCGAGATCGTGCCGTTGGCCGGACAGCGCGTGGTCTTGAAGCCCAATCTCGTCGAATATCACCGCGACAAGGTCATCAACACGAACCCGGCGGTCATAGCGTCAGTGATCGAGTTGTGTCAAAAAGAAGGCGCGGCCGAGGTCATCGTCGCCGAGGGGCCGGGGCATTGGCGTAACGTGCAGTACCTTGTCGAGGCCAGTGGCCTAGGCGAAGTGTTGCAGCGGTACAACGTACGCTTCGTGGATCTCAATCACGATGAACCGGAGAAGATGCAGAACCTTGGCCGGCTGACGGGTCTGGAATACCTATTTATCGCGCAAACGGTGGCGACTGCCGATGTACTGATCTCGATGCCAAAGTTGAAGACGCATCATTGGGCCGGTGCGACGTTGTCGTTGAAAAACCTATTCGGCACCTTGCCCGGCATTTGTTACGGCTGGCCCAAGAACGAACTGCACTGGCGTGGCATCGCGGAGAGCATCATTGACATCGCCTCGACCTGCACGCCACATTTAGGGATCATCGACGGCATCGTCGGCATGGAAGGCGACGGCCCACTGAACGGCATCGCCCGTCCTACGGGCGCATTAGTAATGGGCAACGATCTTGTCGCAGTTGATGCGGCCGGTTGCCGACTTATGGGTCTGCCGGCCGAGCGCATCGGCCACATCATGCTTGGCGCCAACAAAAAACTGGGCCGCATGGGGCCGAATGGTGTGGAGTATCTTGGCGCGCCCATTGAATCGCTGGCGAAAAAATATGAACTGCCGCCGCGTTTCGAGAAGATCACAATTCCCGCGTGAAATCGCGTCAAACCAATTTGTCCGGCAACAGCAACCGCGCCGGATTCTGCAAGTGCCGGATCAGGGCATTGCCAAACACCGCGCCGACGGCACCATCGACGATGCGGTGGTCGAAGGAGAGAGAGAGATAAATCATGTCCGCCGGTTTGATCTGGCCGGCGGCGTCGTACACGGGTCTCTTGACAGCTTTGCCGATGCCGAGAATACCAACCTCCGGGTGATTGATGATCGGCGTGGCCAACAGTCCGCCAATACCACCGATGGAAGTAATGGTAAACGTGCCGCCACGCAAGTCGGATAATCGCGAGTTACCGCCGCGGGCATCGTTGCTCAGCCGGTCGATTTCGCGGCCAATGGTAGCAATATCCTTTCGATCAGCTTCATGAACGACGGGCACGATCAAGCCGTTGGGCGTCGCCGTGGCGATACCGATGTGATACTCGTCGTTCAGAATGACTTCGCCGGCTTCCTCGTCGAAGGTGGCGTTGGCGATGGGCACTTCTTTGAGAGCCAACACTACGGCCTTTACGAAGAACGGCAGATAAGTCAGTTTGACGCCGGCTTCCTCAAACGGTTCGCGAAGTGACGCCCGCAGGCGGACTAAGTCGGTGATGTCGCATTCATCGACATAGGTGTAATGCGGAATCGTGTGTTTCGACCGCACCATCTGCTCGGCAATTTTGCGGCGCAGCCCGACGAGTTTGAACCGCGTGCCGGCTTTGCCGACATCCAACGATGCGCTGGGTGCCGGCCGGGGCTTTTCACGAGTCGCGGGGGCTGACGGGGTAATGTGCAAATCTTCGAGCAACACACGCCCGCTCGGGCCGCTGCCGCGAACCCGACCCAAGTCAACGCCCAATTTACGCGCCAGATGCCGGACCGACGGCGACGCCTTCACTGGTTCATGTCGCAACGTGCCGTTGGAACCCTTATCGCCATTAAGGGCTTGCTTCGGCAGCGTCGCTGTGGCAGTTCGCAGGCTGCCCACGCCTTCAATGGCCACCTTTACCGGTGGCGGCGGCGCGGGAATCTCCTCCGGCACCGCATTCGTCGGCTTGTACGTCAGCACGTGATCGCCAACCTTGATCGTTTCACCAACTTGCGCATGCAAGCCAGACACCGCACCCGCAAATGCGGCGGGCACTTCCATCGTCGCTTTGTCGGT
>JANNLP010000494.1:0-4137 GCA_031396905.1 Gemmataceae bacterium | reverse complement strand
TCATCGATTACGCGGAACGGGCGGATGTTGATCTTAGGATTGGCGCGGGCGCGGTCCTGCATGATCTTGCTGGCGCGGAACTGATCGCGTCTCAGCACCATATGAACGACGCTGGCGTATTTGCTGAGGTAGCTGCCTTCTTCGACAGCAGAGTCGCCGCCGCCGACCACGACGAGCGGTTTGTTGCGAAATCTTGGCAAAGCACCGTCGCACACGGCACAGGCAGACACTCCGCGGTTCTTGTACATTTCTTCCGAAGGCAGACCAAGATAATTCGCCCGAGCACCGGTGGCCACGATCACCGTTTGTGTTTCGACGGGATCGCCTTGCGATGGATGCAATACAAATGGATGCTTGCCGAACTCGACCTTAATGATGTCGTCGGTGATGATGCGAGTACCGAAGTTTCTGGCTTGCTGCCGCATGAGTTCCATGAGTTCCGGGCCGCTGACGCCGTGGCCGGAATGCGGTGGCATGGTATCGCGTGCGTTGCCGACAATGGCGGTATCGAGATACTGGGTCAGGTTGCCGGCCGGGAAGCCCGGATAATTCTCGACTTCTGTCGTCAGGTTGAGTTGCCCGAGCGGCAGCGTGCCGGCGATGCGGTTGGGTTCGGTGATGGCCCCCTCGTAGACGAGGGGCAGCAAGTTGGCACGGGCAGCATAGATTGCTGCCGCCCAACCGGCCGGGCCGGAACCGATGATGATGACCTGTTCTGTCATGCGTATCTCTGATGCACTAATACAGGGGTAAGGTTACCATCTTGTAAGGAGCCGGTCGAGGCTTGGGACTATTTCGTCACCCGTAGTCCCACGCGTGAACTGTGATACACCCGGTGCGTGGCTTTCTTGAAGTCCTCGGCCTTTGCGGAATAGATGTCGGTGAATGTCTGCGGATTGCGATCGACGAGTGGGAACCAGGTGCTTTGAATCTGGACCATCACTTTATGGCCCGGGCGGAACGTGTGGCATATGTCGGGCATGGTGAATTTCACGGTGGTGAGTTTGCCAGGTTCGAACGGTTCGGGTTTCTCGAAGCTGTTGCGGAACTTGCCGCGAAACGGCTCACCACGCACAAGCTGTTGAAAGCCTCCGAGTTTGACATGAGTTGGATTCGGATCCGGGTCGGGCAGGTCGGAGGGATAGACATCAATTAACTTGACGACCCAGTCTGCGTCGGTGCCGGTGGTGCTGACGGATAATTCCACGTCGATTGGGCCGGCCACCGTCATGTCTTCGGTCAACACATCAGTGGAATAAACGAGAACATCGGTGCGGCGACCGGCGAAGCGTTGGTCGGCGACCATGTATTCGTTTTCCATGCCGATGCCAATGCGGTCGATGTACGGCACCGGTTTTGCTGGGTCGCTGGTGAACACTTCAAACGCAGCGCCATTGGCCGGTGCCGCGGCAACCAGTCGGCCGGCGTCGCCCAGCCAATACGATTTTTGCCGCGTGTAGCGCGGGGGCCAGGCGTCGAACTTTCGCCAACGATTCGTGCCCGTTTCGAACACGCTGGCTTTCGGTAGATCCGGCGTGACCTTGCCCTTGAGGTGTTTTTCGAAGAACGGCAACTCAATGTGTTCACGATAGTACTCGCCGGTCTTGGCATTGAACTTCACATTGCCGAGACCATCGCCATCGCCACGTGCCCAACCACCGTGCGACCACGGACCCATCACAAGGTGATTGTTGCTCGGCGGCTTGTTCGCTTCAACGTTCCTGTAAACCTCGAGCGCCCCGAAAAGGTCTTCCGCGTCGAACCAACCTCCGACGGTCATGACAGCGGGCCTGATGTTCTTGAGGTGCCGGCGGATGTCGCGTGATTTCCAGAAGTCGTCGTAGGTGCCATGTTTGATCGCCTCGGTCCAGAAGGCTACGTCGCCTTTGAAGTACTTGGTATCCACGTTGCTGAGTGGGCCCATGGCGAGGAAGAAGTCGTAACCGTCGGGCGTGCCATGCTCGAAGGGTGGCGAGGCTTTGGCGGTCGGCTCCGGTCGCGGCTTGCCGAAGATGGCGAAGAAGTTGAACGTGTGCGGCAGGAACATCGCGCCATTGTGGTGGAAGTCGTCGCCGATGAACCAATCCGTAACCGGCGCTTGCGGCGAGGCGGCGACCAGAGCGGGGTGGGCGTCGATCATGCCGGCGGCCACATAGAAGCCGGGATAAGAGATGCCCCACATGCCGACTTTGCCATTGTGATTGGGCACATGCTTCAACAGCCAATCGATCGTGTCGAACGTATCGGTTGATTCATCAATGTCTTTGGGGGCACGCTTCGTGGTCATGTGCGGTCGGACGTTTTCAAACACGCCTTCGGACATCGTCCGCCCGCGCACATCCTGGTAGACGAAAATGTAACCCTGTTTGCAGACGAGTGGCGATGGCCCGAGGTCCGTGCGATACTGATCGACGCCATAGGGTTTGATGCTGTACGGCGTGCGCAGGAGCATCATGGGATATGGTTGCGCCTCATCTTTCGGCACATAGACGGCTGTGTAGAGCTTCACGCCATCGCGCATCGGGATGCGATATTCAAACTTGGTGTAATGAGCTTTGACGTATTCGAGGCCCTGGCCGTGGACCGGTGACCAAGAACTTGCGAGTAGCAACAAGGCCGTAAGAATTGGTCGCATCTTGAGTCGTCTCCGAAAGTGGACTCAGCGCAGGTTACGAATCATGCATGAACTGGACAGGATTCAAATCGCGTCCGACAACTATTCACTCGTCGCCGTTGACGATTGCGGCCGCATACCGATAATTGCGCGCACCCACTCGCAACCGACCGGACCAGCAACATGAACCCCGTTTACGGCAAGCTGAAGGTGTTTAGCGGCGGGGCGAATATGCACTTGGCCGAGAAAGTGGCCGAGGCGATTGGCGATCCGCTGGGCAAACTCTCCATCGGCGCGTTTCCCGACGGCGAGACGACGGTACGCATCGAGGAAGACGTACGCGGTCGGGATGTATTCATCATTCAGCCGACGTGCCCACCGGTGAATGAACATTTGATGCAGTTGCTGATTATTCTTGACGCCGTGATGCGAGCCAGCGCGGCGCGAATTACGGCAGTGCTGCCATATTTCGGCTACGCTCGCCAAGACCGCAAAGATACCGGCCGGGTGCCGATTACCGCGAAGCTGGTCGCCAACATGCTGACGAGCACCGGCATTGATCGCGTCATCGCGCTGGATTTGCATGCGGCCCAGATTCAGGGCTTCTTCGACATTCCGGTGGATCACCTTCATGCGTTTCCGGTGTTCAACAATTACGTGAAGGCGCTAAATATCCCGCCGGAAAAGTTCGTGGTGCTCAGTCCGGACGAAGGCAACGTTAAACGGGTATTGCGGCATCACACGCGGCTGGGCGGGTCCATCGCCATCGTGGACAAACGACGCATCAGCGGTAGCGAAGTGAAGCAAGTCAACCTCATTGGTGGCCCGCTCGACGGCAAGACCTGCGTGATTTTCGACGACATGATTTCCACCGGCAGCAGCGTCGTGGGCGCGGCCAAGATCGCGATGGATCATGGCGCTAAGGCGGTGTACGCGTGTGCCACACATGGCGTATTCTGCGGGCCGGCGGAAAAGAACTTCCGCGAGTCGCCGCTCACGGAAATCGTCGTGACGGACACGATCCCGTTGCCCAAGTGGGACGGCTATGAAGACAAAACGCTGTTCGATCCGCCGGCGAAGAAGGTGGAACGGGCAACAAGTGCGGTTAGTCATCCGTTACCGAATATGCGGGTGGTGAGCGTGGCACCTTTGATTGCCGATGCGATCAAGCGCATTCACGGCAACCAGTCGGTGAGTGTACTATTCGAGTAAGCCGAGCCGGTTCGCGGTGCCGATGTAGATGGGTCCGCCCCGACTCGACACCCGGATGCACACTCGGCCATGATCCCACGCCTGGCACTTCTCGCACTTGGCAAAATCGTCGGCTTCCCGAGCCGCGTTCGGTTGTGGACGTTTGCCGCCGCCTGCCGTGATCCGAAAAAAGTTCAGGATCAACTGCTGCGGGAAATTCTCGCGCTTCATGCCGACACCGGCTTTGGCCGTGATCATCGCTTTGCCGACATTCGCACTTCGGCCGACTATTGCAAAAACGTTCCGCACGTCGGCTACGAATATCTGGAACC
>JANNLP010000451.1:0-1662 GCA_031396905.1 Gemmataceae bacterium | reverse complement strand
CCCGAATGGAACCTCGATGCTCGATGTTATCGCCGCAATCGAATCAAAAGCAGAAGAACTTTCACCATGATAGGCCGCGCGTGCCATGCTCACGCCGCGGCTTCCGTGGAGTGAGCATGTGAGAGACTGTCCAACTACTTGGACTTGCCACTGCCATTCGCGCTAGCGTTCAAGATTTGAATCAGTTCCTGACCGCGCGAGTCTCGTCATTGCATCACCTTTCATGCGCGGCGACGTGGCACACTCCGACATTTCCGCGACAAATCAATAAGAAAGACTGATCAATCGCCCGGATTACGAGGAACGGTTTGATGCAATGGAAGCTCTCACTCGCCATGACTGGCGGTCTGTTAATCTTGCTCGCAAGTGACGCGCAAGCTGGCCGCCGCGGCTATCGCTACCCGGTGGGCGGTCAAACAATTTATCAGCCTGCGTATCAGCCAGCTGTTCAGCCGAGTCCAAGCACGGATGGCCAAGCGTCCGTGCAATCCACATCCAACTACAAAGCAGCCGACGCGCCGAACGGCAACGATGCGCTTGCTGAAGTCAATGCGCTGCGAGCCAGTCGCGGCTTGCGGCCCTACGTGTACGACGCAGGGCTGACGCAAGCTGCCGGGGCGTGTGCCACATTCCGGGCACAGAACCGGATTGCCGGCCACACGTCGAACGACTTTGCATTCGTGCCGGCAGGTTCGGTAGCGCGGTCGGGCGGATGTGCCGCGTGGCCGCCTTCGATGGGTTGGGGATCATGCTGCACCTTCGACGGATACACTTATGCCGGGGCCGCCTGGTGCCTCGGCGCCGACGGTCAGCGGTACATGAGTCTTTTCGTTCGCTAAACCGTTGGCGAATGGTCAAAAAAAATGCGGCCGGTGGCACGCTCACGCCGGCCGCCATGCTCACGGCTCGGCGTGAGCATGGCGAGACGTGCCCCATCAAGGCATGCGCGCAATGCCCGGAAGCATGCCACTCTTAAACAGCAATTCGAGGCAATGCCGCGGGCCGATTTCCTCGTGGTCATTCGATCGAACACTTGATAAGCCTGTCCGTAATAGCATTTTTAGTACACCGAGGGCGTCGAAATGAGAACTTCGGTCGTGCACGTCGTTAGCCTCGTCGCATTGTCAGTACTAGCGCCACCAGGATTGACCCAGATTATTGGGTTTGAGAACAACGCGCCGGCGGGCGGCCTCGTGAATGTCGGTCCCCCGTTAGGCTACCCCGAATCGGGAATTCGGTTCGTGCCTTCCAATAATCAATCCGCCATTTTTGATTCGGCGGCCAGCACCGTCATGTTGGGCAACACTTCTGATTATTTCGGGTTCGGCGAAACAAACACGATCACGCTGACTAATCTCTTCGATCAGCCCTTTGCTTTGACCAGTCTGCTGGCCGGGCCGATTAGTGCTGCAGGTGGCGGGCCCATAACCATCAACATGGTCGGCAACGTCTTTGGCGGCGGCACCTTGAACGCATCTTTTCCCGGTCTGACGACGGCCACTCTTGAGACGCTCAATTGGTCCAACCTCGCAAGTGTCACCATCACCACAACCAACGACGCTGGGATTGACAACATCAATATCACTCCGGTGCCCGAGCCGACGTCAATAGTTTTGGTTGGTGTCGGGCTCATCGCACGAACAATTTGCGCGCGGAATCGGA
>JANNLP010000443.1:0-4529 GCA_031396905.1 Gemmataceae bacterium | reverse complement strand
GGCGAACATCGGGCTGCTCTTACCGGGCCATTACGCCACCGAACGCTTCGCCGTCGAATGGTTGGCCGGGTGGCTGCAAAAAGAAATACCGGGCATCTCAGCCGCGTCGAGTCATGCGGAGAGAGACCCGGTTACTTGGATCTAAACTGTTCGTCGCTTACCGATCGCCCAACACTTCTTCCAGCGACATGATCGCTTCCTTCACATCATCAAGGTTCGGGTTGATACGGTAAGCGCTCTTAAAGGCTCGCAGGGCCGCCCGGGGCTTTTTCAACCGGACGTAGCACTGACCCATGCCTGCGGCCGCGCCGAAGTGGTGCGGGTTCATGCGGAGCGTCTGCTCGCAATCGGCAATGGCTTTGTGGTAATCGCCCAGCCGGAAGTACAGGACGGCCCGCTGGTTGTACGCCTCGGCGTAGTCAGTTGTCTCTTTGACGAGGTCGTTGAGGCCTTTGAGCGTCTGTTTTGGATTGCGGCGGCTCAGCACTTCCTGGAGCTTCTCGACCTGCTGTTCGTTGTAGCCGCGGAACCAAACGGACCAGAGAGCTTCGGAAGCGAGTTTGCGGACTTGTCGGTCATTGTCGATTAATCGGGCTGCGAGGGCGGAGTTGATGGCCATGCCGCCCATCAGACTCAGAGCGAACACCGCAGCGCGGCGAATGGGAGCACATGGTGAGTCGAGCAATCGGCCCAGCGTGCCCTCGGAGTAGTACTTTTCGACGCGGCGCCGGAACCGCAACACGGCTCGGGCTTCGGCGTCACCCCACATTTCCTCGGACTCGATCAACTGGCAGGGCTTGGGCAATTTCCTGTAGAACTGGAGCAGTCGCGGTTCCATCACGGTCGCGTCCTCGTGCGGTATGCGGCTTGGGGAACTTGAGTGAAACGCATCAACATTCGCTTGATGGAACGAACGCTGCGAGTGCATTCAACTCTATCGTTGGAATCATAATCCAACTAGCCGTCGGTTGTCGATAACCTGTCAATAAAAATATGAATTTACACCGACCGTACAACCCGCATCATCGCTGAAACTCGGAAAGTGCCACATTGAGAACGGGGTACTTCTTCCAATCGCGATAATCGAAATGCCACCACTCAGCCTCGTAAACGGTAAAACCGTTCGACTCCATCGCCGCGCGCAGCGTCTCGCGATGCCAGCGCTGCAAAGCTGTACCGCCAGGATAGCGCGGATACGACCGATCCGAGAACTCATCGTATCCGCCAGGCATCGTGACCGGCTGGCCCGTTTTCAAATCGTAAAGTGTAAGGTCCACTGCACAGCCACGATTGTGACGTGAGCCAATTGCCGGGTCGGCGACAAACGTGTGTTGCGCTTTCGGCGTCGCGTCCCAAAACACTTTGGTGACGTGCCACGGTCGATAGGCATCGTGAATCAACAGACCATATCCGTTCTTGGCCAGCTCGCGATGCGCCCTCACGAGGGCATCAGCGGCCGGCCGCTGCAACAAGGCGCGAGCGATTGGATAGACTGGCGTGCCAAGGAAGTTGTTGGCCGTGGCGTAACGAATATCGAACTTCAGAGTTGGGTCCAGCGTGGCCAAATCCACCAAATCCGGCGTGGCTAATTCGCCTTTTGGAGCAGGCGGCGTCGCCGCAAGTGCTTCCTTCATCAGTACATCCACCGGCCGCACCGGCTGTATACGAAACGTGCCGCCATCGCCATCAATCTTGCGGCGCGGCAACGTTACACCGCCAATGGTAACGCTTGTGGAACGTCCGGAGGCGTCGCGGTGGAACACAACAAACTCACCTGCGTACCGACTGTTGCCAAGAAAAACATATTCATCGCCTTTGACCGGTCGCAGCGGATCAAGAAAGTGCCAATCGATGAGTACGTAAAGCCGACCCACTTCCTCCAGCACATAAACCAAGTGTTCGTCGTACCCATATTCCGCAATCAGTTCAGTCCTAGCCGCTTGCGGCTTAGCGTCCGGCAGCCGCCGATAAACCACATCATCAATCCGAAACCCATCGCCAGTAACTGCGTCCAAGCGCGTCCCGCGTTGATGCACATCGTCTGTCTGAAGTGAGTCGCCAACTAGTCGCAATTCGGCAGGCGAGCCACCCGTCAATGGCCACAAGAAAGCCCGATCATGATGCCGCTCGATGCGCAGTGATGGCGTCTTGGAGTCATCAACGGCGTAGTATCCCGGTTGCAATGCCGTAGCTTGCCAGTCGATCGCCGTCGATGCGACAATCTTTTGCAGCGGTGATCCGTCTTTGACAGCGGCCATCAACGTCAGCGCTTCTGTCCCAATGCGTGATGTCAGCGCGCTGGCATTTTCGCGATCGGTCATGACGACTACGCCAAGTTTTTCATCGGGCAACCCGCCCACGTAGCCGGTAGTGCCGTAAACGCCCTCGGTGTGCTCGAACAGTCGCCGAGTGCCCAGGTGTGACATGGCTAGGCCCAGGCCGCAGCCTTCGGTGTCCGGGTTTGCTGCCGTCATCATGGCATCAAGTGTTGATTGCTTGACAATGCTGCCGGCGAAGAGCGCCCTCATCAATGTTGCGAGATCACTTGCTGAAAAGTAAGTGCCTAATGAAGACTCATTTGTCGCAAACACATCACGGTCGTAGAGAGTCTGGATCACACCGCTTCCAATACTAGGGATTATTCGCGCAAAGCCATAGATTTCCGGATGATCAATGCCCAGCGGTGCAAGCAGTCGTTCACGAACGGAATTGATTGTCGACAGAGACAGCTTCGATTCAAATACCTGGCGAACAACTGCGTTGCCCGCGGCGGAATACTTGAACCGCTCGCCGGGCTTAAATGCCAGTTTGGTACCGTTCACACTGGCCACCGATTTGGCCGTTGAGGATGTTTCCGAATCGAAGTAGCTCCCCTTGGGCGGCTCACATAACAATCCCGAACGATGAGTTAACACATGTCGCAACCTAATCAGTGTGTCAGCAAATGGGTTTTCCGGTCGAAAGTCTGCAACGTAATTGGTTATCGGCGCGTCGAGGTCAAGCTTGCCCTGTTCCACCAATTGCATCACGCAAAGCTTGGTAAGTAACTCCGAATCAGCTCCAATTCGAAATACAGCGTCTTCCGTGGCACGGACGGACCTATTTTTATCAATGAAGCCGAATCCCGTCGTCCGCACGACTCGCTGATCGTCTACTAGCGCGATGGACAACGCCGACAGCTTCTTCTGCTCGATCTCATGCCGGATGAACTTTTCCAACTCGGCGACGGCAGCAACGTATTTCGGTTCGGCGGGCACATCGGCAGCGATGGCCGCTCCGGTGAACCACAACAAACACAAAAACGCACGCATCGTGATACTCACTTCGGCGGCGTGAAGTCGGCGATGTGGAGTTGCGAGGTGCGGTCGCGGGTTGAGGTCCACATCAGCTTGTCGCCTTTGGCGTTGAATACCGGCAGGATGTCGGTGGCGGGCGAATACGTGATCCGCGTTTCTTTGCCGCTGTCCACGTTGAGCCAAAAAAGATCGTAGTTGGGCCGGTCTGGCACGTCGTGATTGGCGCCGGCGTAAATCACGTGCTTGCCGTCCGGGTGCCAAAATGGTCCCCAGCACACCCATGATGGTTTCTCGGTCAGGCAGCGTTCGCCCGTACCGTCGGAGTTGATGACGAAAATTTGCAGCCGATCTTTTTCCTTGCGGTCGCTGCGGAAGATGACGCGTTTGCCATCGGGCGAAAAAAACGGACCGCCGTTGTAGCAGTTGGGCGTCCTCGTCAACTGGCGCACATTTTTGCCATCGGCGTCCATGATGTGCAATTCCAGGCTGCCGGTGCGCTTCGAGCAGAACACAATGGACTTGCCATCGGCTGAATAGGAACCCTCAGCGTCATAGCCATTGGCATCTGTTAAGCGCTTAAGATTCGAACCGTCCGGATCAGATTCAAAAATGTCCATGTGTTCATCGAAGTCCCAGGAGTACCGACGACGTACACCTTTGGCCTTATCATCGGCTCTTTGATCCAATTCCGGCTGGTACTTGGCTTTGGCTTCAGGATCGAGATGCGTCGAGGCAAAGATGATCTTCCTGCCATCGGGACGGAAATACGCGCACGTCGTCTTGCCTACTCCAGGGCTGACGCGACGGGGAACGCTGGCACTCAAGTCCATCACGTAGATCTGGTAAAACGGGTTGCCGCCTTTGACCTCCTCGGCTTGAAAGATGATCGACTTGCCATCCGGCGAGAAGTAACCCTCGCCGGCGCGTACGAAGCCTGACGTGATCTGCTTGATGTTTGTGAGATACGGCGATTCCTGCTTCTGCCAATCATCGGTCGGCGCGGGTTGACAACCCATCGCAAGGGCGGCGAACAAAAACAACATTCGTGTCTCCATGGTGATCTTTCAGAATCGGACCAGACTAAACACCGGGTGCGGTTCCAGGCGCTTGCGGCCGCCCAGGAAATCGAGTTCCACAAGAAAGCAGTAACCTGCAACCCGGCCCTCAGCCTGTTCGATGAGTCGGGCGGACGCCTCCATCGTACCGCCGGTCGCCAGCACGTCGTCCACGAGC
>JANNLP010000403.1:0-6083 GCA_031396905.1 Gemmataceae bacterium | reverse complement strand
ACTGCAACAACCCTTTTGTAATGGCGTCCGCTTAGGGTGGGTCGAGCCTGCGACACCCACCGGACCGGCCAGTTGCAACGGTGCGATACCGCTAGCCGACCCTAGTCACTCCGCGCCGTCTCTGACGATAGGACCATTCGGCTTGCCGGTGGGTTCGAGTTCGCTGGCTTTTTTCAGCTTGGGTTGCGGGCGGGCTTTCCAGGCGGAGACGTCGTTGGCCAGCACGTCCACGGCTTTTTCGAGTTGCAGGTCTTTGCCGGCCGGCATGTCGCCGGGGTTCGGCCACACGATGTGATGCGGGACCGCGCCGTTCAATTCCATGTCACGACCATCGCCGGGCAGGTACCAGCCGCGGAAAGGCAGCCGTAGCGTGCCGACATCCATGATTTGAGCGGCCCCGGTGCTGATGACGCCGCCGGCCGTGGGCACGCCGACGACTTGGCCGCGCTTCAGTGTCTTGATGGCGTGCGCGAAAATCTCAGCGTTCGAGAAGCTGTTTTGATTGCACAGCACGACGATGGGTTTGTTCCAGCAGGCGTAAACCTTGCGGTCCTGCGGATAGCCCTGGCCGCCGCCGCGCGGGACGGTGATGGCATGCTCGGGTTGGCACAGCGCGGTGAGGAGGTGGTCGGCCGTGGAGCCGCCGCCGTTTTCCCGCACGTCAATCACCAGGCCGTCTTTGCCATGGCCGACGGCGTAAAGTTCTCGCTCGAAGCGCCAGAAGCTGGGCATGGCCATCGCGTCGATGTGCAGATAGCCGAGCGTGTTGTTGGAAAGCTTGTCCACGGCAGCGCAGTTGTTGTTGGTCCATTGCTTGTACAGCATGGGCCTGGCCTGCGTGAAGGACATGGGCCGCATGGTCACCATGCGTTCCTTCTGATCGCCGCTGAGAACTTTGAGCGTCAACTCCCGATTGGGCGGGCCGTTCAATGCGCGGGTCAAGTCCGAACTCATCTGCACCGGCGTGCCATCAATCGTCAGGATGACTTCGCCCGGTGCGAGGCGTGACCGGTTTTGGTCGGCCGGGCTGCCGGGCAACACATCGCGCACTTTGAGGCCCGGTCCGGCGAAGGATGAATCGAAACGCACGCCGAGGTGCGCGGTGGTTTCACTCCACTTGGGACCAACGCCCGGCTCCGCTGGCGGCGCATTGCGCGCCGCAAAGGCGGCCGCACCGCCGGCGACGAAGCCAAGATGCGAACCGTTCAATTCGCCGAGCATGAGGTTGACGACGGTGGCCAACGCGTCGGTATCCGCTGCCTCCTTGGCCATGTCGATGTACTTGAGGCGGACGGCATCCCAGTCACGGTTGCCGAGCCGCTCGTCGTAGAAGTTGTCGCGCATCGTCCGCCAACTGAGATCGAAAGCGGCTGCATACTTCTGTCCGCGATCGAAATCCTGCAGCGCCTGGAAGCGGTACTCCGTCGAGGTGGTTGGTTCGGCACTAGCGGGTGCGGCGGCTGCCGGCGCTGCGCCGGGTGGTGCGCCACGTCGGCCGCCACCAGCGGGCGGTGCAGCGGGTGTGGTTCGCGCGGCGGGAGCGGGTCCGCCGGCAGCGGCGAAACTCGCGGGAATGCCGTTGGCGAGCCACACGACTTGATTGTTCTTCAACCAGCGGGCTTGGGAACCTGTGCCGGCGTTGAGCTGCTTCGGCTTCAGGTCATCCGCCATTTCGATGGTATATGTCGCCCGCTTGGCTTCCACCGTGGCCGTAAAGGCCAGCTTCTTGCCATCCGGCGACCACATCAAATCGGATTCGGTCGAGTCGGGAATGGCGACGACGTGAATGCGGTCGTGAATCTTGTCGGTGTCCATCGTGACAACCACTGGCGCGGCCGGGGCGGGACGACCGGACGCCGGCGTGACGGTCGATGGCGTGGGTTCGCCCGTTGGATTGGGCCGGGCTTTCTTCATCTTGTCGAGCGCTTTTTCAATGGTGCGGTCGCGGCTGGTGGCTTCATCATCCTCGGCACGCAGCCAGACATAATGAATGTCCATTTCCTCGGCGCTGCGACGGCCGACCCAGGCGATGCACTTGCCATCCGGCGACCAGGTCGGCAAGCGATCATCGAACGGCGAGCGGGAAAGATTCAATGCGGGCTTGCCGCCATCAAGCGAAGCAACCCAGACGTCGCGATTGAAGTCGTCGTCCTCGGCCGAGTAGACCATCCATTTGCTATCCGGCGACCAATCGAACTCGACGCCGGAGAACGACTTCACCACGCGATTGTCGTTTTTGCCGTCGATGTCCATGATCCACAGGTCGCCGCGATCGCGCAGGTAGGCCAGCCGTTTGCCGTCCGGGCTGAGCTTGAGCCGCGATTTCACGGCTTTGTCCTGCGTGAGCCGGGTGAGCTTGAAGTCGCCGTTCTGCCACCACCACTTGGCCTTGTCAGCCCGCTCGGCCTTCCAGATGTTGCACTCGCCATTCATATCGCTGACGAAACAAATGAACTGGCTATCTCCGGACATCACAGGGTCGCGCTCTTCCTCGGCGGACTTGGTGATGCGCTTGGGTTCTTTGAGTTCGGTGTCCATGACCCACACATCGCCGCCGGACGTGAACACGATCTCCAGGCCATCGGATGCGAACGACGCTTGTTGTGCCGTGCTGAGCGTTCGCCGTTCGATCGGGTCCTGCACGCGATCGCCGGAAGCGCGGATGTCGAGCTTCAACGGCGGCGAACCGTTGCCGGGCCGATAACTGTACAAGTCGAAGAGATGGCGAAAAACAATGGTGCGGCCATCGCGTGCCATGCACAACTGCACCACGGAATCATCGGCGAAGTTGGTGAGCTGGCGATCCGTACCTGATGCGATGTCGTACTCGTGCAAATTGAAGTTGCCGTTTTTGGCGCTGGCCATGTAGCAGCCGCTGCCATCCGGCTTCCACTGCGGCCAAGTTGCACCGCGATCCGTTGTGTACACCTTGGTGAAATTCTTGCCGTCCAAATCGTATTGCCATATCTGGCTGGCCTGCGAGCCGTGATAACCCTTGCGCCACCATTGCGTGCTTTCGCGGGTGAATAACATCTTGCGACCGTCCGGCGACAAGTTGCCTTGAGCGCCGTAATCATCGAACACCAACTCCTCGGCCGTGCGCCCTTCGCGGCCAATCAACATGAAGCGCTCGCCGTGCCGCCAATAGTGATCGCGGTTGGCGCGAACGATGAGCTTCTTGCCATCCGGCGTCCAACCTTCCAAGCCATAGCCGGCGGTGTGATAAGTCAACCGCGTCGGTGTGCCGCCATCGGCGGGCATCACATAGACTTGCGTGGTACCGTCGCGGTCGCTGACGAAAGCAATCTCGCGGCCATCCGGCGAAAACTTCGGATGCGTGTCCTTGCCCGAATGGTGCGTGAGCGACTTGGCCGTGCCGCCACTGGTGGACACAACCCAAATGTCGCCAACCCAATCAAACGCGAGTTGCGAACCATCCGGCGAGAGATTCGGGTTGTTGGCCAGGCGAATCTGATCGCCGGCGATGAGCGTGTTGCCAATACATAAAGCGGCGACGGCGAAAAGGATAGGAGTGCGCACGGCGGAATTCCTAAAAGAGTAGGTGACAAAGTGATTGTCACAGATGGAAGGGCAAAGTGCAAGCAGGTGGGTGAATTATGCCAGCCTGGGGACCAAATATCTGCCGTGCGGCCCGTGGAGCAACAGTCGAATTCAGCGAGTGACACAACCCGTGCGACCCGTGCAACCATATCTCAATTACGCCTTAAGACGATTCCCGGATATGGCTTCATAGCACCGTAGAATTAGGCTTGCTGTAATCACGTAGGACATTGCCATGTTTGGATTCAAGTATTCCAAGGTGCCGGCGACGACGTTCGTTCTTCTTTACAAGAACGGCAAGGTTGTCCACAAAGGGACCGGACTGTCGTTCTTCTACTTCGCGCCGATGTCGGTCATGGTGCAGGTGCCCATCACCAGCATCGATGTGCCGTTCGTCTTCACGGAGGTCACCGCCGACTTTCAAGAAGCGACTGTCCAGGGCAATTTGACCTACCGCGTCACCGATCCGGAAAAGCTGGCGTCCCTGCTCAATTACACCGTCGATCACGATGGCCGATACAAATCCGACGATCCAGGCAAGCTTGGCGAGCGCTTGATTCAAACGACCCAGACGGCCGCCCGTGCCTTCATCCAAAGCCAGAAACTACGTGCGCTGCTCACATCATCAGCACAATTGGTCATCGCCATCCGCGCGGCACTCCAGCAATCCGACATCGTGCAGCAACTCGGTGTGGAAGTGCTCGACGTGAGCGTCGGCTCCATAAGATCCGATCCCGAGATGGCCAAAGCACTCCAGGCCGAGGCCCGCGAGCAACTCCTGAAGGAAGCTGACGAGGCCATCTACGCTCGTCGCAATGCATCGCTGGATATGGAGCGCGTGATCAAGGAAAATGAGTTCAAGACCGAAATCACGGTGGCGGAGAAGCAACGGCACGTCCGCGAGACGAAGATGGCTGGCGAGATCGCCGTGGAGCAGCAGCGAACGCAATTGGTGGAGACACGCGTCGCCAACGAGCGCAAGGAAGCTGAATCGCGCGGTGCATCTTTGCAGGCGATGCTCGGGCCTGTGCGTGATGTGGATTGGCGGGTGCTGCTGGCTATGCAAGGCGATGCCTCGGCAAGCACCATGATTTCCTCCGCGTTTGATCAGCTCGCGCGCAATGCCGACAAGATTGGCCAGTTGAATATCACGCCCGATTTGTTGCAAGCGCTGCTGCCGAAAGCACCGCGTGAGGCGCACCCAGGCGGCAAGGGCGGCCAGCCCAAGAGCTAACGAGGCGCCAACGTGCATCGACCTACCGAGCGCATTACGGTCGTGACTCGGCCGACGCGACTGGAAGGCCTGCTCAATCGCTGGGCCACCCGCGGCCAGGCCAGGTTCAGATTCAAAGCTAATAAGGTGGCGCGGGCGGCTCAGGCCGGCAACTTCAGCTTAGCCGCCGCCGTGCAGAAGGCCGAAGACGTCGATTTCGCATTGCTTGAAGTCGAAGATGACACTTATCACCAGTCGTTGCAAACGCTCCTTCGCGATCTCGATCTTGGCTATCCCGTTCAGACAATCGACCGGTCCTTCATGCCGACGTATGATTTTTCGTTCAGCACGGCCGTGGTCGTGTTGGGTCAGGATGGCCTGGTCGCGAACACGGCCAAGTATGTCGGCGACGTGCCGGTCGTCGGCGTGAACCCCGACCCCGCGCGATTTGACGGCTTGCTCCTCCCGTTCCAGGTGCATGAAGCTCGCCAGGCGGTGCAAAAACTCCTGGCGAAGAAAAGCCGCATTCGCGCGGTGACGCTCGCCGAAGTCCAGCTGCAGGACCAACAGCGCATGCTGGCATTCAACGACTTCTTCGTCGGCGTGCGCAGCCACGTCTCGGCCCGCTACCGGTTGCGCGTCGGCAACAAAGCGGAAGTGCAATCATCGAGCGGCGTGTTGATCTCCACTGGGGCCGGTTCCACAGGCTGGATGTCGTCGGTCTTCAACATGGCCGCCGGCATCGTGGGCATGACCGGACCGAAGGGACACTCGCTGGCCCGCCCGCGCCTGGCGTGGGAAGACCGCCGGTTGCTCTGGGCCGTGCGCGAACCGTTCGTGAGTCGAACGTCGCAGGCCGGCCTTGTCTGCGGCACGCTCGAAACGAGTGATCAACTGGAAATCGAATCCATGACACCGGAAAACGGTGTGATCTTCTCAGACGGCATCGAAGCCGACTTCCTCGAATTCAACGCCGGCACGCTTGCCACTGTGAGAATTGCTAAGCAGCAAGCGCATCTGGTGGTGAAGTAGTGGCCGATGGGGAGCAACTTATTGCCAATCAATGCTTGCGTGTGAGTGTTAAAAGCTCACACTCGACGGCGACAGCCCTAGCGGGTCACTTCAGGCTCACGCCGAGCCGTGAGCCTGCCACTTGCCGGCGGATCGAGATGGGTGTGGGCGAGTCTCCCGACCTGCCCAGCGGCTCGACTATTGAAGCTGTTGTCGCCCGGAGGGCGCGCGATCGTAGCCAGGCGTTTCAACGCCTGGAGCTGAGCACCACCACATTTATCTGCGTCCGGAGGACGCA
>JANNLP010000397.1:0-3622 GCA_031396905.1 Gemmataceae bacterium | reverse complement strand
CCGCTGACAACCAACGCCGCCAAGGGCATCAACGCGCCCAACCTGCTGATGCGCGTGACGGGTTCAGGAAACGGCATCACGGTAGATAGCGACTTGTCGGCGACGACCTCGCTGACCTTGATTGCGACGACCGGCTCGATCACTCAGGTATCGCCAACATTCACACTGACGGCACCGCAACTCACGGTCACGGCGCGCGACGCATTTGGTAATGCCGGCCAGGCAATGCGGACCAACGTCGGAAAGTTGATTGTCGTTGTCACCGACGGCGATGCCAATGTTGGTGAGTTCGACAGCATCGAGGTCATCGACAGCAGCGCCAGCGGCAGCATCACACTGGAGGCCGGTGGCCATATCAAGGCGACCGGCAGCATCAATTCCGGAACCAATCAGAATTGGCAGTTCCTCGGCGGCGGCGGCCTGACCATCGCTGGCGACCTCACATCGGCGAGTGGGAAAATCAAATTTTCTGGCCTCGGCGACATCAAACGGACGACCGGCACCCTGTTCGCCAGTGAAATCGAGATTTCGACGACCGGTTCGGTCGGCGAAGCAGCACTCAACAAGCATGTGTTTGTCAACAACTTTGATTGCGATCTCAGCTTGGACATCACCGGCCCCGTCTTCATTACCGCCACGGGATCGGTGACCTTCCCAAGCCTTGTGGTGGTTGGTGGCACGTTTGATTTGTCAGCGACCGACAACATTAATCTCTCGAGCATTGTCAGGACGTCCCCGGCAATTGGCACCGGCGGCAACATCATATTTGTCGCCGGCGGCGGCATCACCGGCGGCGGTCAGTTGGAATCTAAAGGCGGCACGGGAGGAAATGGCGGCGATGTGTCGTTGACGGCAACGACCGGCTCGATCAGCCTTAGCACCATTCATTCCGAAGGTGGCGGCGGTGGCGGTTCGGGCGGAGCCGTGTTCCTGGCAGCTTTGAATGGCAACGTCGTGATCGGGGGCATCACATCAAGTTCGACAAATGGAGATGGCGGCAGCATCCTCATTGAAGCGACGGGAATCATGAACCTCGGTCCATTGGATTCCAGCACAGCGGGCGGCACCGGCAAAAAAGGCGGCAAAATCTCGGTTGAGACGCACGGCGCCACTATCGTCGCCGACACGATCAATAGCCGGTCCGGACCGGGCGGAACCGGCGGCGATGTCACGATCGTGTCCTCATCGGGCAGCGTCACCACAAGCGCAATTCTGGCTGATGGTCCCGGTACTGGCACCGGCGGCCAAATCAAGTTGGACGCGGGAACCAGTTTGACTGTGACGTCGATCTCCACAATGGGCATCATTCGTGGCGACGTTACTTTGATCTGCGATACCACTGCATCGCTCTCCGGGGTAATGACCGCAGGTGGAGTCGTCGTGTCCGGCGCCGGTCGCTTCGAATTCCCAAGTACGAGCAACGACTTTACCAAACTCGCCAGCAGTTCCACCAATGTTCTGGTCGTCGGCGACAACAATGGCTTTGTCATCGACACGGTCGGCGGTGTTGTCGGCGTGGTGGGACTGGCTGGCTTCAGCATGAACGTCGGCGGGACGGTCACGCAGAACCAGCCGATCGAAGTCGGCGAGATTCAACTCTTGAGTTTCAGCTTCGGCAAATTCGATCTGGGGACGAAAGACAACAAACTGGGCCGGGTGTCGGGCAACAGCGCGGGCGAGATTGATATCAACGACATCAGCACGACATTGAGGATCGACAAGTCTTCGCCGATCCTCTTCCTGACCGCGACCGACGGCTTACAGGCGGCCGGCAATGTCACGATCAAGACCACCGGCGCGATCGAGAACCACACTTACTTGAAGGTCACGCTCAACGACGTCTTCATCTCCGGGTACTCGTACTCATCGTCGGGCAGCACCGAGACTTATCCGCTCGAATCGGTCAGCCTGAACTTCACGAAGATCACTTACAAGGTCGGCACGGAGACGGAAGCGGCCAAGTTGAAGGTGCAAAAGCTGTCGGCCGACGTGGGCGAAGTGCTCAACGTTGAAAACAAGGGCGCATTGGAAGTTCAAGCTATTCGTGGCGGCTGGGATCTGGCCAAAGCGAAGACAGTCAGCCCGATGACCGTGACCGGCGACATCATCGGTCCGGGTGCCATCATTTTGATCGCCAGCGAAGATGGTACGCCCGGCGCGGGTGATGAGCTGACAATCAAGTCCGGCGTGAAAGTGCAATCGACGAGTTCGACGATCGAATTGCGTGCTGGTGACAACATCGTTTTCGAAGCTACGTCGGTTGTGGATGCATTTGGGACGATGCATATCGAAGCCGGCTCAGGAAACAACGACGCCTTTGCAACCATCACGGCTGATGGTTCGATCACCAGTGGTGGCCACCTGACGATGATCGGCGACGACATGGCGATTGGTGCCGGTGCTGCAGTCAGTGCTGGGACCAACTCCGCCACGTTGCGGCCGCAATCGGCAAGCCGTGCGATCGATGTCGGCACCAACACCGCGGGTCAACTCGGCCTGCTGGATACTGAACTCGACAAGATTTCCGCCGGTACGATTGTCATTGGCGACAGCAACAGCGGCAATGTCACCGTTAGTGCCAATATCACCCGTACGTTGCTCACGAATATGCGGCTCAATTCCGGCGGCGATGTGATCTTTGGCGGCGGCTCGATTAACACCAACGGTGGCACGCTGCTGCTGGATCCGGGTGCGTCACCAAAAGCGGTCATGCCGACGACCAGCGGCACCGACGCGACGGCGGACGTGTCGTTCCTCAGCGATTTGGCCATCAACATCACCGGCAACACGGTGGACACCGCTCACAGCCAGTTGAATGTCACGGGCAAGGTGGATCTGACCAATGCCGTGTTGCAACTGACTGGGTCCTACGCATTCAGCGGCAGCGACACGCTGACAATTGTCTCGGCCGACACCGTTACAAGCACGTTTTTCGGCCAGCCAAATGGTTCGACGATTTTGTTCGATAGTCAGACGCTGGTGATTAACTACACGCCGACGTCTGTGACATTGACGAAGTTAGTCGTAGTGACGGGCACCATGTCGGCGCAGATCGTCGGCAATGACCTCGTCGTCACTGACACGGATGGCACGAAGAACAATGCCTGGTCGATCAGCTTTGACGGCACCAACTTTGTCATTACGGATGCGAACGAGAAGTTTGCCAGCGCGCCGGCGGGCGGGGCGCTTTCGAATGGCGACAAGACCCTGACGATCTTGGCGACCGCGTTCAGCGGACAGATCACGTTTTCCGCCAGCGGCGGCAATGATGCCCTCTTCCTGGATGGCTCGGCCAATGCCATGCCGCGCGACATTTCATTTGACGGCGGCGCGGGCAGCGACCTCATGAGCGTGAAAGGTGGCGGCAGCCAAACCGCGACGTACACGCCAAGCGCGACCACATTCGGCGATGGCACGGTTGCTGTCAGCTCCAAGAGCTTTTCGTTCACCAGCCTCGCGCCAGTGGACATCTTTGGCTTTGTGACCGTGACGATTTCCTCGCCGGCCGCCGCGTCGAACAACCTGGTAATCAACAGCGGCTTGGACAGCGGCAGCAATTCCATCCCGGCCCTTGTGATCGAGGACTACGGGCCGGCGCCCGAGTTCCGGGGAATCGTTCGCT